>JAJXXG010000343.1 GCA_021781255.1 Acidobacteriota bacterium | reverse complement strand
CGCCTGCAGGATCATAGTACGAATCAGTGATTTGGTTGTTGGAATTGAATGTATAGGCTGGCTGCACGATGCTGCACCCGCTCGATCCGGACGCACTCTGGCTGGTACGATTGGCCCAGGCGTCGTAGGTCCAAGCGATGTTCATTCCGTTGCACGAGCCCGAAGTGGCGCTTGCGCCCTGCAGCCGATTCAGAACGTCGTAGATGTAGCTCCACCCTCCGACCACGCTGTCGCTGACCGAGCTTACATTACCGTTAGGTTCAAAACCGAGGGCGTAGGTGTAAAGAGTACTCGCTCCCGACTGGTCGTTTTCATAATAGAGAAAGCCCCGGTAATTGTTGTACGAGCGAGTGAGGTTGATGTTGGCGCCCAACGTGGCGCTGGATACGCCGAACGGACCCCAGGGCTGCGCAGAAAACAAAGTGGCGGGATGCTGCGCGTCTGTCCAGGAACTCTGGATGGTCCTGAGGTGATCCGCGCCGTCGTACGTGTAAGTGATGGTGTAGGGAGTTGGCGCTAACGAGTCGACAAACGTGGTCAAGTCGCCGGCGTAATCGTACGTGTACTGCATTGGATAGTGCGTGCCGCTGCAGTTCAAGGGAGTGCACTGCTGCTCATTCGCAAGCCGCCCCATCCGATCGTAGTTCGAGATCGAGCGCAACGTCAGATACCCGGAAGATGGCGGCGCGGCCTGGCAACTGGTCCCCGCGGCCTGCGTCCACTCATTGATCAGCCTGCCGTTCAGATTTCCCGACCCCGGTGAAGTGCCGTACTGGTAGCACGACCAGGGGGTGCTTGTCGAATCGTTGGAGTAGATCTTCGCAATGAGCCGGTTCAGATTGTCATACGAATAGTTGACCGTAATGCCCCGAGCGTCGGTTTTAGCCACGAGATTGCCATCGACATCATACCCGTTCACACAGTTCGATCCGCTCCACGTGCCATAGCAGACCGTGCCCGTCTCCGGATTGTACGACGTGATCAGATGAGAAAGCGAATCGTATACGAATTGCCGGGTGCGCCATTGCGGGCTGGAGCTTCCACCCTTCTGAGTCACCTGTGTCAACTCATTCAGCGGGTTGTATTGGTAGTCCGTTTCGTAGTTCAGCCCGGTTGGATCCTCAAACACCGAGGTTGTTCGGCCGACGCCATCGTCGCAGAGCATGCGTTTTTTCTTGTCTTCGTCGGCCACGGTCTTGCAATTCGCTGAACCTGAGGCAATGTCGTACGTCGTCGCGGTGCTCGTGTTATCGGGGTGAGTCAGCGATGTTATCCTGTCCAGGGCGTCGTACGAGTAGGTGCTGAATACATACGTCGGATCACCGGTCATACAGTACGAATTCGAAACGGAGTGCGTGTGCCCGGACCCATCGTAGGTGGTATCGACTTTCAGTCCTGTGGATGAGTTGCAGTTTGGATCGGAATTGAGCTGGGCCTCGCTTACCCGAGCCAACCCGTCCA
This sequence comes from Acidobacteriota bacterium, assembly GCA_021781255.1. The sequence goes on along the minus strand of JAJXXG010000343.1, from coordinate 7,319 downwards.
GGACCATCGTTGAGACCTTATTTACACCACTCGAGTTGATTGCTTGTGTGCTGACTACGGAAACGGGGTAAGAACTGCTATAGCAGCTGTTGGTGGAGATTTCGCTGAAGCAGGTTGAAATCGATCCGCCATCGGGAAAGTCGGCCAGTATGTTCCGGACCATCCGATCATAGGCAAAGCTCGTCACCTGGTTGTTCGGGTCGGTGATGGTTGCGACGCTCCCTGTACAGGAATTGTGGGAGTACTTCGTGGTGAGAGAGCCTGTAGTGATTTGGGTGGGATAGGCAGCGGCATTCCCGCCGGTTGGAGCGCAGGTGCTGTTGCCCCACATGTCGGAATAGCTGGTAGTGGTGACCTCGTTCACCGGGGGCGGACCGGTCGCACTCAGCACGTTGCCCGCATCGTCGTACTGCATGCGCGTGGTTAGAGTTACACCGTCCGTGTTTCGCCAGCGCTCTATGGCGGTCACATTGCAGCGCGCGGAGAATCCGGCGCCGAAGTTTGAATCGTGCTGGACGGCGCCGCTTGCTGTAATTCCCGCCGTGTAGTTGTCGAATTCGTAGGTGGTCAACGCAATCTGATTGCCTAAGCCGTCTTTCACTGTTGTGCTGGAAGGTTTCCAGTTGCAGGCGAAGGGCGTGTCCGTTTCACGCAGAAGCGAACCCCAGGTCCCCGGTCCCCAGTCATACTCCTTTTTGTCCCCGACCCATCCGCCCAATGCTGGTCCCGAGTAGTCCCAGTGCACCCGATTCTCAAGGCCACTGCTATGAATTGTTGTGTACCGATCCTGGGGGTACCACACGTCGGGTAGGATTTGGTTGTAGGAAGTCTGAATGGTACGCAGCAATGTAGAACTGCCTTGATAAATCTGTCGGCTACTTTCCGCGACCGAGTAACCGCACGTGGTGTTATTGGTGAACTGGTATACAGTGTTATTGCCGAGCGGATCAACGACGGTATTCCCCGAATGATTGCACATCGATGTATTCACCGCAGGGGTGTAGATCGTCTCATCCTCAGTCCCGTTGCATGTGTTCCCGGGCCCCGTCGACGTAGCCCCAGGCGGGACGGAGGGTGCACGGCAGACGTACTTCTGCGTGATTTCAATATCAGTGCCGGTGACCGTCGGAGTGCCCGGCGAGGTCAGGATGTGCGAGTAGTCGGTATAGTCGGGCACGTAGCGCGTATAACCGCCGCTTGGGTACACGATTTTCGTGAGAGTCCCGCAGCCGTCGTACTGAAAAATGTAAGTCAACCCATTCGGCAAGAGTGCGCTTGTGACGACGTTAACGGTGCCGGTGGGACTCGAGGCTCCGTTGGATGCCGTCAGAGGACACGACAGCTGAAGCGGCTGAACGTTGAAGGTAACCGTAAACTTCCCATTTGGGGCATCAGGATCTGTGTATTGGATCGTGTAATTTAATTTTGTGTAGGTAATACTTCTGTGGAGGGTATCGTAGTCCGTGCCTGCTGGGAATCCATCTCCGCCGCCAGCGAGTAAGCCAGTGCCGCCTCCTCCAGCAGAAGAGGTTATTTGGTTCCCATTTGGGTCTTCCATAGTGATCGGCGACCCAATCGACGCTGCACCACCTACGCCGGTGGTACTGGAACAGTTAGAGAGAGGAAACCATGTGCCATCTTTTTTTGTAAGTCTACAAGCAGTGGGATCGTTGGTGGTACCGACAGGATTGAGGTCGATGGAAATACCCTCGCCTCGATCATCGCTTCCGCCCAAAACGTCGTACCCGCTACTTGCTGTGCAACCGCCGATTTGGGAGCAGGAAGACATTGAGTAGCAGCCGGTTTGCACATTGCTGAAGCTGTGTATGCCACCGTTCTCGTCCGTGAAGGTGTAATTGCCTATACACCGAATATCAGAATTCGTAGAGAGAACGAAAGAAGCGCCCGGATGGAAGGCAACGCCTGACGTATGCGTGACCACCATTCCAATGTTCAGGTTCGTCCATCCGCCATTGAACGACCATGATTGAGAATTGAAGATCAAGCCAACTGAGTAGTTCATTCCTTTCCTGCCTGGCAAGCTAAACAACGGAACCGACACGAAGACATTTCCGGTGCCAAGGCTCACGTTCTCGTGCTCACCATCGTAGGTCTGAAAGTCGTGTATGCCTGTGTCGCTTGCCGGGACCGTACTCTGGGCGTGAACCCTGCAAATCGCCAATAATAAAACGAAAATCACAGAACGAATGCAGAGACGACGAAGAATATTCCGCAGCCCGAGTGAATGCGAGTACTCCAGCCGCCCATGCTCCGAACTGGCGTTTCCGAGTCGACGATCTCTAGGAATCTCACGTTTCGAAATCAACGGCGTTTCCATCGGGTATCCTGTTCGAAAGAACAGCGAAGAATGCGAATGTGTTACCATCCACCCGGCCTTTCAGCAGCAATTAAATTGTGGAACGAAATTATTGACTCTTAGCGTTTTTAAGTTCTGCTCTTCTGTCAATATTACGAAAAGCCTATACCCTTAAGTAATATTGACATTCATGCACTGCTTACGAACACGGGATACCTGTCCATGGGCAGAGCGCGTTCATCGAAGCGCAGCGGAGAGCATTGACAGATTCCGACCGGCTCTGCCATAAAGCCGCATGAAGCGGGGGCACTTGATGAAAGAAGAAATTTCGGTCTATTTCTGCATGGCATTCAGGGGCGGCGGGAGAGCGGATGATTTGAGAGGAGAAGCGCTGCCTACTTTCGTCTGCAAGCGATTAGCTGTGCCTGGCCAGGTTCCGGGCCGGAGTGGGGCCAGTTCCGGCCCCAAAACCATGCCAGGAGGTTCCATCCTGGCTCACTGGATAGCATTGTTTACGGGTCATCAGGAAGCAAGCAGTGCTGGTCTACGCTTCCTCAGCCAAACGGATGGCCCCCACTCGTCCGCGATACACTAACAATCTCACTGGTACAAATTCCCGGGCAGGCCAAGCTCAGGCCACCGCGCGGCGCTGCCGGGTGATGCGGACCGGCTTCTTCTTCGCCCAAGGGCGCTGCGCCGGACGGCCACGGCGGGGGAACGCTGCTATATAGAGCGGGGCCAGTTTCACCTGCTCACGGCTGAGCCCCGGGTATCCGGCGAGGATTTCCTCGACGGTCGCGCCCTCTGTGGCCATCTCCGCCACAAGTTCAACAGGGATGCGCGTGCCTTTGAAGACCGGCGTGCCGCGCATGATTTCCGGGTCTGAGACGACCATCGTCTGTACCTTGCGCAGTCGCTTCAGTTCCTGCTCAACTTCCCGCCGCGCGTGTTCCACCTCGATTACGAGCGCTGAGCTGCCCGCGACAGCGATGGAATGCACTTGAGGCTTCGAGACCACCGTTCGCGCCACTTCTCGCCGCGCCGCGAGCGGCAGCAGCCGAACGCCTTCGGCTTCAAGCCGGAGGTAGACGAGCTGTTCCGGCGAGAGGAGTCGTTGGATTTCGCGTCCTCTCCGCATCCTGCGCGGACGGATCAGCCGCACGTCGATGAGCTTCTGGACGGCCTTCAGCGGCAGTTTGGCGACCGCTGAAGCCTGAGCCGGAGTATAGGAATTTTCCGTCATGCACTAATTCTACCCTAAACGGGGATGATTTATTTCAATATTCTTGGTGTCGATGATTTTGTAGCGGTCAGAGCATCCGGAATCAACAACGGTCAACAAGAGCAAGGGATGATCCTGTAAGCTATTCAATCCAACGCACTTATTTTCTCGCAAATTCAACAGAATTCCACAAATTGCTTGACCTGTTTTGGGAGCAGAGGGTCGGGGGTTCGAATCCCTCCGCCCCGACCAATTCGACCTTTCCTGGGATCTTCCGCTTTCTCCCTTTTTCTTCTATGGTTGCAGGTAACTTGGGGATATGATCCCAGGTCTCAAAAGCGAGACCTGGGGCACCTGTGATCTTTCAAGAGGTTGTCCATTCGATTTGGACCGGAGAAGCTGGTTGTGACGAGCAATCAGTTGCTTCGGAGGATCGAATGGACATTCATAAGAATGCCCGACTGAGCTATCGCAGTCGAGAGGCATTGGCGCGATTGGTTGTGGAGCAGGGGGTGACGCGGAAAGCGGCGGCGGTGGCTTTCCGTGTGAGCGTGAAGACGGCGGGCAAGTGGGTGGTGCGTTTTCAGCTTGGCGGGGTGGAGGGTCTTTTGGACCGCAGCTCGCGTCCACATTGCTCGCCGCGGCGGACATGTTCTTCCTTATCAGAAAAGGTTGTTGCCCTTCGGCGGGGCCACGTTCCCGGCTACGAGATTGCGCGGCAGACGGGGTTGAGCGCGGCCACGGTGAGCCGCATCCTGCACCGGGCGCGGCTGAGCCGGTGGCGCGATCTGTTTCCTCGGCCCCCGGTGGTGCGCTATGAGCATCCGCGGCCCGGCGACATGGTGCACCTGGACATCAAGGGCATGACGCGCTTTTCTGACGTGAGCCTGCGCGGCGATGGCCGGCTGCGCGGCAGCAGGCAGCATCCCGGCTTCCTGGCCCTGCATGTGGCCGTGGACGACCACTCGCGCATGGCCTTTACCCAGATGCTGGCTGACCAGAAGGCCGAGACCACCATCAGCTTTTTGAAGGTCGCGGTGGACTTCTTCGCCACCCATGGCATAGGCGTGCGCACCCTGCTGACCGACAACGGCTCCAGCTACCGCTCGCAGAGCTTCCGAAACGCCTGCCAGACGATGAACATCAAACACCACCGCACGCGGCCCTACACGCCAAGAACCAACGGCAAGGCCGAGCGCTTCATCCAGACCGCGCTCAGAGAATGGGCCTATGCAAAACACTGGGACAACTCCGAGCAGAGAGACGCACACCTCAAGCCTTGGACTGACCACTACAACCACGAAAGACCCCATGGTAGCCTCAACCAAAGGCCGCCCATCAGCAGATCCGTCCCCCACACCATCGATGGAACAACCTCTTGACCGTCTACAGGCACCCGGTGTTTTGTGGTGGTGGCAGACCTGGGCCACCCGCCAATTGTGACGGTCGCGACAGGAAGCACAGAAAAGGGTGCCCTAGCCGCAAGTGTTGAGGGCGTAGTGACGCCAGTGGTAACTAAGGCCGTGCTTAAGTCACTCCCGGATGCCGTGGATTTTGCTTCGAGTGTTAAAGATGTCGTAAAGGCCGGTGTTGATCTGCTGAAATCCCCCGCACCGCCGCCGCCACCACCAGCACCACCACAGCAGCAGCAACACTAAAACGCAAATTGCCACATGATTCCGTCACGGTGAATGAGAGGGTGGACGCATGAAACAGAAAGGGCTTTTCATAGGATTTTGTTTGGCGGCGGTAGCGTTGTTGAGTCTTATCGGAATAACGGGGAATTTACGTATGCTGCCAGCTGTTTGGGTCATCTTGATGGTTGTCGGATACCTCTTTTTTTCTCGTTTAAAGAGAGTCCCTGCTGTGATTCGGGATCACACAAAAGGTTATCGAAAAAACCGTTTCGTCGGATGGATTTTCATAGCCTGCTCAGCTCTTTACGCGATCGGAAACAGACGCAACTTAAAATGGCTGGATTTTTTGCTTGTGGGAATATCAACCACGTTTGGAATATTGTTTTTGAGCGTTGCGAATAGGTTGAAGACGGTTGATGGCCCACCTAAGAAGGGTGGCCCGGATGCCGGGGCAGTACGTTCTCCCACCGAATGAGGGTGCCCCAGGTTCCTTGCCTTTGGGCACCTGGGATAGCGGTACGACGCAGGAGGATGTGGATACGACGACCTCCACCGCTTGTACAACAGAACACGCGCAAAGCCGATCCCGTTTCACCGGCAAAGAACGTGACGCCGAATCCGGAAACGACTACTTCGGAGCCAGGTACTATGGCGGGTGGCCCCGGTCTCAGCGGTCTTTCCAAACCCAGATGAGGGTGCCCCCGGTCCCTCGCTCTTGGGGACCGGGGATAGCGATACGATGGCAGGTGGCCCGGTCATTGGAACCTCTCGGTCTTAAATGAGTTTGTGGCGGGTGGCACACCCATCCCGTTTTTCTCCCCCAGCCACAGAATTGGATGCCCCATTCACGGCGTCCGCCAAAGCGGGCGACATGGGTGGGAAAGCACGAACCGACTCCGCAGTGGCAGTTCCACATCTGAGGTAAGCAAAGCAGCCAAAGAGTCTGGGTTACCTCAAACCCAGCCCGCTAGAAAAGTTCTAAAATCGTCCTCCAGCCCCGACCAATTCGACCTTTCCTGGGATCTTCCGCTTTCTCCCTTTTTCTTCTATGGTTGCAGGTAACTTGGGGATATGATCCCAGGTCTCAAAAGCGAGACCTGGGGCACCCAGTGTTTTGTGGTGGTGGCAGACCTGGGCCACCCGCCATTTACTGGTCAACAGAGTACACCTACGCCCCCGGCCAGCCAACCACAAAACCCACAGCAATGATGCACGGAACGGCACACAACGAAGAAGGGGGATCAGCCATGTGGTCAAACTTAATCATGTCGGCAAAGGCTAAACGAGTTTTTCGATTTTGCGCTTGGTGGACCTTGTTGACATCCGTCGTCATCGGAGTCCTTTTGCTCTTTCCAGCGGCGAATGTTGGAACCAGCTCTTTACCAAGGCTACTCATCTCCGTATTCTTCGGACTAGTTGGGATGGTCGGAAGTGTTACTTCACTTCTGCTGCTCGTCGGAATGTTTGCGCATCTTCTGAAGGTGTCAGGGTTCTCGGCCTCTTCTAAAGCGATCTGGACGGTTATCTTCATCCTGCTTCTTCCCATCGGGGAAGTCATCTACTTCTTCGTGGCGTATGGCCGAAGCCGTAGCCACGAGGCTGGTCACATGCGGGGTGCGCCTGCGTCCTAAATTCGTGGGTGGCACAGGTCTGGATTCTCAGACCTGGGATTCACTTACGATGGAGGTGCCCACATCTATGACGCTCTCCACTGTTTGTACATCCACAGTGCGTTTTTCGGCATACCGCTATACCGGCAAAGAACGTGACTCCGAGAGCGGGAATGATTACTTCTTCGCCCGCTACTACTCAAGTGCAATGGGAAGATTTCTTTCGCCCGATTGGTCGGCCAAAGCTGACCCTGTACCGTATGCAAAACTGGACGATCCGGCAGGTGGCCCGGTCATGAAATAACCACCAGCCGTTGGTGCCCCATTCATCCACAGTTTTATCGTGGATGAGTGGGAGACCACGAACCCACCCCGGATGTTTTTTGGCGGGTGGCGCACCCATCCCGTTTTTCTCCCCCAGCCACAGAATTGGATGCCCCATTCATGGCGTCCGCCAAAGCGGGCGACATGGGTGGGAAAGCACGAACCGACTCCGCAGTGGCAGTTCCACATCTGAGGTAAGCAAAGCAGCC
>JAJXXG010000330.1 GCA_021781255.1 Acidobacteriota bacterium | reverse complement strand
AACCACCGGGATCGCTCTGATGTTCTACTACCGGCCTTATCCTCCGCATGCCTACCAGGACATGAAGGATCTGCAGTTTGCGGTCTTCATGGGTCCGTTCCTGCGCGGCATGCATCGCTGGGCGGCGCACGGCATGGTGGTGTGCGTGTTCCTTCACATGTGCCGCGTCTTCTATACCGGCTCCTATAAGAAGCCGCGTCAGTTCAACTGGGTGGTTGGCGTCTTTCTTCTGCTGCTGACGCTGGGCCTCTCGTTCACCGGCTACCTGCTGCCGTGGGATCAACTGGCGTTCTGGGCGATCACGGTGGGAACCAACATTGGCAGCTATGCGCCGCTGGTGGGCGGCAAGCTGCGCGAGATTCTGCTGGGCGGACACACGGTGGGCGAAGCGGCGCTGCTGCGCTTCTACGTGCTGCATGTGGCGATTCTGCCATCGTTCATGATTCTGCTGACCGTCGTCCACTTCTGGCGCGTTCGCAAGGATGGCGGCCTTTCGCGACCGGTGTGGAAACTGAAGCCGAACAAGCCCGAGCAACTGGTCACCATTGGCGCGCCACCGCAGACGGCGCCGCTGACGACCGTGGCCGCCTCAACCGACAAGACCTATGGGCTGATGGAAGTCGTTACCGGCAAGCCCATTTTTGAAACCATCACGCCCGAAGAGGAAGAGGACGCGGTCTTTTCCTATCCTTATGCCTTCTTCCGCGAGGCGATCGCGCTGATGGTGACGGTCACTGGCATCATGGCCACAGCGCTGTTCTTCCGCGCGCCTCTCGAGGAGCTGGCCAATCCGGCCAAGACGCCCAATCCAGCCAAGGCCCCGTGGTACTTCCTCGGGTTGCAGGAACTGGTAAGCCACTCCGCGCTGCTGGGCGGCGTGGTGGCGCCCACGCTGATGGTGCTGGCGCTGCTGGCCATTCCTTACCTCGACCGTAACCCAAGCCGGCGGCCATCGGATCGCAAGTGGGCCATCTGGCTCTTCACCATCTTTGTCGTGGTCAACCTGGTCCTGATTGTCATAGGAACCTTCTTCCGGGGTCCTGGCTGGGCACTGGTTCCACCGTGGGTACACGTTGTTGCGGGGGCTGAGTAATGGGACGCCGACTACCACAGATTTTCTTCGGACTGAGTTTGCTTGCGCTGGTGCTGATTGTGGCTGCCGTCTGGCAGGCCAGCACGCCTTCGTGGAAGACCTATCAACGCCAGTTCCTGCAGCTTGAGGCGCAGGGCGAGCCCAACGCGGCGGCCAAAGCCGCTGTGCTGGCGACGCCTCCGCAGATTCACCAGGTGATGCTCACCGGCCTGCAGCGCGTTGACCGCTGCACCACGTGCCATCTTGGCGTGGATGATCCAACCATGAAGAATGCGCCGGAGCCATTCCGTTACCATGAGGGGCTCGGTTCCCACGTTCCGTCCAAGTTCGGTTGCACCATCTGCCATGGCGGCCAGGGTCTGGCGACGGACAAGAAGGATGCGCACGGCGATGTGCAGTTCTGGGAGACGCCGCTGCTTACCAAGGAGTACCTCCGCGCCTCCTGCGGACGCTGCCACAAGGAAGGCGACGTGCCCGGGGTCCCCGAACTGACCGAAGGCCGCCATCTGTTTGAAACGCAGGGATGTCGCGGTTGCCACAAGCTCAACGGCGTGGGCGGCAGCATTGGGCCGGACCTGACCGAAGAGGGCGCAAATCATCGCTCTCCCGAATGGCTTGAGAAGCACTTCCTGACGCCCAGCGCCGTCTCGCCCGGCTCCGTGATGCCCAACTTCCACTTCACCAAGGACCAGGCACGCTCGCTCACCTACTACATGCTCTCGCTCACCAATGAAGAGATGGGCACGTACTACTCCAGTGAACATCTGATACCCAGCCCTGAGTATGGAAGACAGTTGTTTGTCGAAAAGGACTGCATTGTCTGCCACGCCATTGGCGGTGTTGGAGCCAAAGTCGGCCCCGACCTGCTGGACGTTACCAAACGGCACTCGCGGGAGTGGCTCGACGAGCAGCTCGTGAATCCCGAGCTTGTCTACCCGGGCAGCGCCATGCCGGTCTATGACCTGGAAACCAATGCCCGCAAGGCGCTGATTGCTTTCATGTCATCCGCCACGCCGGATGATGCGCAGGCAATCCTGGCGCACAAAGGCAGCGGGCTCACTCCGGAAGACGTCGCAATCGAGGCAGGCAAGCGCAACTTTGCGCGCTTTGGCTGCGCGGGCTGCCATGGCACGGAACTGCAGGGCGGCCTGCCCAATCCCAATGCGCAGGGCGGACAGGTTCCTTCGCTTGTGCACCTCGCCGACGACTACACCAAGGATGAAGTGATCGCGGTCATACGCGACGGCAGAACCCCTCCGCTGGAAGACGCGAAGGGCCCCACGCCGCCGCTGTACATGCCGTCGTGGAAGAGCCTGCTGAGCAGCGAGGACATTCATCAGATTGTCGAATTCCTCTGGTCGAAGCAGCAGAAGAAGCAGGATAGCTGGTAATCGTCAGCGATCTGCTGAGTGGTGCTTTCAAGCCGGCGTCCCCGGCGTTGCAGGACGCAGGGGATTCCGGCTTGACCACGAAAGATCCACGCTGCAAAGCGCAACGGCGATGCGGCGCATCCTTCAACTGCCACGGCCAGAGACTCCTCTCTCATCTCTGAGCGCATGGAGGTTTGTTCCTTGAAGTCTTCCCTGCACGCTCCGTTCGTAGCCGCGTCGCTGCTATTGGCCGCGGCCGTTTTTGCGCCCGGCACGGCTGCTCAAGCGCCGCAGGGGCTGCGCGGAGATGCAGGCAGCCCAACGCCAGCCACGCCGTCTCATACCTATCCCGCGCCCACAAACCTGAAGGTGCTGCCCAAAGATCTAACTGGGCAGCAGGTCCACGACATCATGAAGCAATGGTCCGCATCTCTGGGGAGCCGGTGCGACTCCTGCCATGCGGAAGACCCTGAAAAAATCAACCCGGATGGCCAGCCGATCCTCCGATTCGCCGATGACTCCAGGCCCATGAAGGCTGTCGCGCGCACCATGTACACGATGACGGAAGCAATCAACAGCAACTACATCGCCAGGCTTCAGGGCTCGGGCCTGCCCGTCACCTGCGGCACCTGCCATCGCGGCCACATTGGCCCGGAGCCGTTTGACGCATCTTCGCAGTCGCAGAAGCCGCCAATGTCGGCTCCCGCAGACCAGAATCGGCCCGCGTCGCAGTAAACGATAGACTCGCCATGCGCCCAATGCGCTATGATGAAGCCCGTTCGTTGACTCTGCCTGTATGCAAAGGGAGTCCGGGATGGCCGAATTTCTTCTCCACGTCAACGGTGCGCCGCTCCACGTTGATGCTCCTGCGGACGAGAGTCTGCTTTCAGTCCTGCGCAACCGTCTCAATCTGACCGGGCCCAAGTATGGCTGCGGTGAAGGCCAGTGCGGCGCCTGCACCGTGCTGCTTGACGGCGAGGCCACGCGCTCCTGCCTCGTCGCCGTGGGGTCCGTGGGAAGCGCGAAGATCATCACCATCGAAGGCCTGGAGCAGAACGGCGCGTTGAGCGCCGTCCAGCAGGCGTTTATCGACGAGGAAGCCTTCCAGTGCGGATACTGCACCTCCGGCATGATTCTGAGCGCCACGTCGCTCTTGCAGCGCACACACAAACCCACTGAACAGCAGATCGTCGAAGCGATGGATGGTAACCTTTGCCGCTGCGGCACGTATCCGCGCATCGTTGCCGCCATCCAGCGCGCCGCGCAGTCCATGCCGGCGAAAGGAGCGAGCCGATGAGCCTGCGTGAACAGCCCTCGCCTGAGTTCGCTCCCGACAGTTCTCATGCAGCATCACGAAGCGTGCAGCTTGATCGTCGCGATTTCCTGAAAGTCCTCGGCGCAGGAGTGCTTGTGTGCCTCACGCCCACCTCCGCGTGGACGCAGGAATCCGGCCGCGCCTTCGGCGGTCATGAGTTGCCAAAGGACGTGAGTGCCTGGCTGCACATTGCCGCCAACGGCAAGGTGACGGTGTTCACCGGCAAGGTCGAGGTCGGCCAGAACATTCGCACTTCCCTCGCGCAGCAGGTTGCCGAGGAACTGCGCGTTCCCTTTGCCTCCATCAGCATGGTCATGGGAGACACCGATCTGACGCCATGGGATATGGGCACCTTTGGCAGCCGCACCACGCCCACCATGGGGCCGCAACTGCGGACGATGGCTGCGGCCGCGCGCGAGGCGCTGCTGGAGCTGGCCGCGCAACGCTGGCAGGTGGACGCGGCAACGTTGACGGCCGCTGACGGCAAGGTGACCGATTCAACACAGTCCCGTTCCTTCGCGTACGGTGAGCTGACCCGCGGCGAGAAGCTGGTGAAGATCGTCTCAAGCGAAGAGCGCCTTACGCCCGCCACCGAGTGGAAGATCGCAGGCACTGCTGTTCCAAAGGTTGGTGGCCGCGACTTTGTGACCGGAGCGCACAAGTATCCCTCCGACATGGTTCTTCCCGAGATGCGGTTCGGAGCCGTGCTCCGCCCCGATGGATTCAATGCAACGCTCGTATCGCTCGACAGCAGCGCGGCGGAAAAGCTGCACGGAGTCCAGGTTGTACGCGATGGTGATTTTATCGGCGTGGTTGCGCCCGACGCCTACACGGCACAACATGCGCTCGCCGCCATCCAGGCAAAGTGGAACGTGCCCGCGCAGCCCTCGAACGAAGGCTTATATGAGTATTTGAAAAACAATCCCGACACCGGCGATGAGGGAGGCCCGCAGCATGTAACCGGCTCCGTGGCGCAGGCGATGGCTGGCGCGGATCTAAAGATCGAGAATCAATACACCGTGGCGTACATCGCCCATGCGCCGCTTGAACCGCGGGCTGCTGTGGCCACATGGGCTGACGGCCGGCTGACCGTGTGGACAGGAACGCAGCGCCCCTTCGGCGTGCGTGACGAACTGGTGCAGGCCTTTCATCTCCCTGCCGCGCAGGTGCGTGTGATTCAGCCCGATATGGGCAGCGGCTACGGCGGCAAGCATACGGGCGAGGCAGCGCTTGAGGCTGCGCGCCTGGCCAAAGCGTGCGGCAAGCCCGTGAAGGTGGTGTGGACGCGGGAGGAGGAATTCACGTGGGCTTATCTGCGCCCCGCCGGCCTGATTGAAATCAGAGCAGGCGCGCGGCGCGATGGAACCCTGGTTGCCTGGGAGCACCACAACTACAACTCGGGTCCCGCAGCAATCGGCACACCTTACGACGTTGCCAATCAGCTCATCCAATATCATCCGGCCAGGTCGCCGCTGCGCCAGGGCTCCTATCGCGGGCTTGCCGCCACTGCAAATCACTTCGCGCGCGAGTCGCATATGGATGTTGTGGCGCATGCGGCAGGCATGGACCCGATGGCGTTTCGGCTGAAGAATATCTCCGATCCAAGGCTGCGCGCTGTGCTGCAGGCGGCTGCAGAAAAGTTTGGCTGGGGCCGCGTTAAGTCCACGCCCGAACGCGGATTCGGCATGGCATGCGGTACCGACAAAGGCGGCTACATCGCCACGTGCGCCGAGGTACACATCGATGCAGCGACGAGGAAAGTGAGTATCCGCCGCATTGTGGAAGCCTGGGAGTCCGGCGCAATTGTGAATCCGGACGGCCTGCGCAATCAGGTGGCGGGCGCCATCGTGCAGTCCATTGGCGGCGCGCTCTTTGAGCAGATACTCTTTGCCAACGGCCGCATTCTCAATCCCCACTTCGCGCAGTATCGCCTGCCGCGATTCAGTGACGCGCCGCAGATTGAGGTTGTGCTGCTGGATCGCAAGGACCTGCCCTCGGCCGGCGCAGGCGAAACCGGCATCGTGGGATTGGCGCCGGCGGTGGCCAACGCGATTTTTGCCGCAACGGGAACACGCCTGCGCAGCATGCCCATGGCTCCGTTGCACAAAGAACAGCACGCATCCGGCGCGCATTTCCAGAGCTGAGTGGGATGGCGCAATGCCGATTTGATTTGCGCCAATGCTCACGCCCGCTGAGGGCGCTATCCGTGTGACACAAATCACTGCCGCTTGCAATCAACAGGAAGAGGATTACAATTGAAGCTCGGAATCGACACACCATGAATTGGAGCAGAAAAGGCGCGTTGCTGATGCTGGCAGTTGTGGTCTTCTGGACCGCGATGCCGGCCTCCGCCTGTCTGCTGGGCTTCAATCCGACGCGGCGGCACGATTGCTGCCGCAGGATAATGCGCATATGCGGCTCGGCAGCCACGGCCGCAGGTGGCGCATGCTGCCAGGCCGGCCCGCGAAACACTGTCGTTGCTCCCGAACCACCTTACTCTCCCGAGCATGCGCAGAAGCTGGTCATCATTCCGCACCATGTCAGCCCGCGTTCACCTGCCGCGCTGCGTGCTGCCTGCAGCAACGCCTTTGAAGCGCCGCCGCCCAAGGCTTCGTCAAGCACCAGCTCCGTGCTCCGAATCTAGTATCGTTTCCTCCACTGACTGAACCTGGGCCTTCGCGCGTCTCTGCGTCTGCGTGTGCAGTGCGAACGCGCGGCCAGGCCGTGCGCTGTATCTCCGCTGGAGGGAGTCATGAAAGCTCTTGTACCCATACTTTGTGTTCTCGCCGCGGCTGCGTCCGCCGGCGTTTCCCGCGCGGAGACGCCAGGCCATGGCGATGGCTTCACGAACCTCGCCGCATTGCTTCAGCCGCATCATGCCGCTGAGTCTTCCGGCACTGCGCTGACGCTGGACGACGTGGAGCGGATTGCGCTGGCCGTGAATCCGGAGATCGAAGTGGCCGCGCGGCGCGGCGCCATTGCGGAAGCGCACGTTCCCACGGCTGGAGCGCTCGACGATCCATCGGTGATGTATCGCGGCTGGGGCATTCCGCTCGTGCACCCGTGGGATTACAACGCCGCGCAGAACATGTTCAGCATCAGCCAGACTCTGCCGGGCGCAGGCAAGCGCGCATTGCGCACGAGCGTTGCCCAGTCCGACGTGGCAGAGGCAAAGGCTGAGCTGGAGCAGGCGCGCCTGGACGTCAGGGTGCGCGCCCGCAAGGCGTTTGACGATCTGTTGCTCGCCGAAGACGAGATACAGATTCATGACGAGCACGTGGGCATCGCCCGGCAGGCGATTGAAGCGGCGCGCATCAAGTATGCCGTGGGGAAGGTTCCGCAGCAGGACATTCTCAAGGCGCAGGTCACACTGACGCGGCTGGCGGAACACATGATTCGCTTTGACCAGGAAGCTGAACTTGCGCGCGCCCGTCTCAACACGCTGCTCAAGCGCGACCCCGCGGCCCCGCTCAGCGTGCGCGGAGAGCACGAGGTGCTCGCTGCTTTGCCCGCCGCGCAGAGTCTCGATGAGCTGGCTCTGCGCTCGCGGCCCGATCTTCTGGCGGCCGGCCAGGCTGCCGAGCGAAGCCGCAAGGAACAGGCACTGGCAAAAAAGGCGTATGTGCCGGACTTCACAATTTCAGCAGGCTACATGCTGATGCAACCAAGCGCCGACATACGCAACAACTACATGGTGGAAGGCTCGATGAACCTGCCGTGGCTCAATCGCCACAGACATGATGCGGAGATTGCAGAGTCAACGGCACGCGTGAGCGGGCAGGACGCTGAACTGGCCGCGCTGCGCAATGCGGCGTTTGGCCAGATTCAGGAAGCGCTTGTTGAGGCGCAAGCCGCGCAGCGGCTCGCGCGCATGTATCACGACGACTTGCGGCCGCAGGCTGAAGCCACGCTCCAGGCGAGCCTGATTGCCTATGAAAATGACAAAACGGAATTTCTTGATCTGCTCGATAGTCAGATGACGCTGATCGATATCGACCTTGCCTGGTTTCAGGCAGTTGCCGATTTCAACAAGCGCATGGCGGACCTCGAACTCGCCGCTGGCGCTCCGCTTGACCAGTCAACCGCACCCGCACCGGAGGTGAAGCCGTGAAGACACGCACGTATCAGATCGCATTGGCAGCGGCCATCGCTGTTTGTGTTGCGCTGGCGGCATCGCTCGCGTATGTGCTTCGACACCAGAGTGGCGCATCTCCCCAGGCCGCCGTTGACGATGTTGTTGTTGCGCGCGGTCCAGCGGTGACTGCGCAGCCCACAAAGCACAGCAGCGAGTCCCCGGCTGGAAGCGAGCCTGCGCTGGCTTCGGTGCAGTTGTCGCCGCGACGGCTTCAGGAGATCGGCGTGATGACCGCAACCGCTGAGATGAAGAACGTGAGCCAGCAGATGAACGTTCCCGGCAACGTGGACATCGATGAGCAGCGGCTTGCTTATGTGCAAACCCGGTATGCCGGATGGATTCAGAGCGTTTTTGCGAATGCGACGTACCAGTACGTGCGCAAGGGGCAGCGCCTGTTCACCATCTACAGCCCGGACCTGGTGAGCAGCGAGCAGGAGTATCTGCTTGCCAAGCAGAATCAGAAGCGGTTTTCGAAGGGTGCGCATGACATGGCCACCAATGAGGGTGGATGGCTGGTGCAGGCTGCCGCGGATCGGCTGCGGCAGTTTGGCGTCACGGCGGGACAGATCGCAGACCTTGATCAAAGCGGCAAGGCGCAGCACGACATCTCTGTTGATTCGCCCGTCTCCGGCTACATCACAGAGCGCAACGCCTTGCCCAACGCGTATGCGCAGCCTGAAACGAAGCTCTACACAATTGCCGATCTGTCTACAGTGTGGGTCTACGCCAACGTGTTTCAAAACGACGTGGGCCGCCTGAAGCCGGGCGATCCTGCGCAGGTCACGGTGGATGCTTATCCCGGCCGCCACTTCAACGGCCGCATCGATCAGATTCTGCCGCAGGTGGATATGACGACGCGCACCGTGCG
>JAJXXG010001019.1 GCA_021781255.1 Acidobacteriota bacterium | reverse complement strand
CACCCTGCTCACCGGCGGGCTGCCGCTGGTGCCCTCGCTGGAGACGGCGGCGCGCTCCATCTCGTCGAGGCGCGTATCCAGGGCCGTGCTCACCTCCATCGAATCCGTGCGCGAAGGCAAAAGCCTCGCCGACTCGCTGACGGCAACCAAAGTCATTCCCGACATGGCGACCGAGATGATCTCCGTGGGCGAGCAGACCGGCGCGCTGCCGGCCATGCTCAACTCGGTGGCCGAGTTCTTCGAGGAAGACGTGGCCACGGCTCTCACGGCGGCGCTGGCCCTCATCGAACCTGCCATTCTCATCGTCATGGGCGTGGTCGTGGTCTTCATTCTCATCTCGCTGTACCTGCCCATCTTCTCGCTGGGCCAGGCCACAGGCGGGCAGGGGTAGGCAAACATGGCAGACGCAAACACACTCATCTCGCCCAACGGAGCCATACCCGGCAGCGCCGAAGAGCGCGCGCAGGCTGAGGCGCTGGCCCGCCGCTATCGTGCCGACTTCGTCGATCTCAAGCACTTCAAAATCCAGCACGACCTGCTCCGCACCGTGCCCGTCGAGCTGATGTTCCGCTACAACTTCGTGCCCATTGAGCAGCAGGGCGACGCGCTCGTCATCGCCGTCAGCGACCCCTCCCGGCTCATGGTGCTCGACGAGATCGCGGGCCTGCTCGGGCACCGCATCATCGCGCGCGTGGCCACGCTTTCGCAGATTACTGACCTGCTCAAGAAGACCGAGCAGTCCCAGCGCGTGCTCGACGAAGCCAGTGAAGGACTCACCTTCGACGTGCTCAGCGGCGAGGAAAACGCCGACGAAAACATCTCCATTGAGAAGCTCACCAGCGACGAAGACATCAGCCCCATCATCCGCCTCGTCGATACCACCATCTTCACCGCACTCGAGCGCCGCGCCTCCGACATTCACATCGAGACCTACGACGACTCGCTGCACGTCAAGTACCGCATTGACGGCGTGCTGCAGGAGGCCATGGCCCCCATCGCGCGCGAGCACCACTCCACCATCCTGTCGCGCATCAAGATCATGAGCGAGCTCGACATCGCCGAGCGCCGCGTGCCCCAGGACGGCCGCTTCCGCGTGCGCTATAAAGGCCGCCTCATCGACTTCCGCGTATCCATCATGCCCACCGTGCACGGTGAAAACGCCGTCCTCCGCGTCCTAGACAAGGAGTCGATGAGCGAGAAGTTTCGCAACCTCACGCTTGACGTCGTGGGCTTTGCCGAAGAGGACCTGCGGCGCTTCCGGCGCTACATTCGCGAGCCCTACGGCATGGTGCTCGTCACCGGGCCCACCGGCTCCGGCAAAACCACCACGCTCTACGCCGCGCTCAATGAGATCAAGAGCGACGAAGACAAGATCATCACCATCGAAGACCCCGTCGAGTACCAGATTCGCGGCATCACCCAGATTCCCGTGAATGAGAAGAAGGGCCTCACCTTTGCGCGCGGCCTGCGCTCCATTCTGCGCCACGATCCGGACAAGATCCTGGTCGGCGAAATCCGCGACCAGGAGACGGCGCAGATCGCCATCAACTCCGCGCTCACCGGCCACCTGGTCTTCACCACCGTCCACGCCAACAACGTCGTGGACGTGCTTGGTCGATTCCTCAACATGGGCGTCGAAGCCTACAACTTCGTCTCCGCGCTCAACTGCATCCTCGCGCAGCGGCTGGTCCGTACCATCTGCGATTACTGCGTGCACACCGTCCGCCACCAGGACGACCTGCTGCTGCAGAGCGGCCTCGATCCCGCCGAGTGGCGCGACTTTCCTTTCCGCGAAGGCGCCGGCTGCATCGAGTGCGGCGGCACCGGCTATCGCGGCCGAACTGCCATCCACGAGCTGCTGGACTTGACCGACCCGATTCGTGAGCTGATTCTGGAGAAGAAGCCCACCTCGGAAGTCCGCAAGCTGGCGCAGAAGGAAGGCATGACATTCCTTCGCGAGTCCGCGCTGGACCGTGTGCGGCGCGGGCTCACCACGCTGAAAGAGATCAACAAAGTCACCTTCATTGAGGCATCGCGCTAGTGAGTTCCATTGTGAGCAAGGTCAAACCCGGATCGCTGCACGGCGGCCGTCCGCCGGCGGCGGTGGAGCTTGCGCCGGAGGGTGTGCTGGCCGCGGCGCTGCACGGCCGTGGACACGCGCCGGCATACGCCTTTGCGCCGCTGCCCGCGGGCGCTCTCAAGCCCGGCATCGCCGAGGCCAACCTGCCTGCGCCCGATGCCGTGGCAGAGGCCATTCGCACCGCGCTTGGCGAGCTTTCCCCGCGCACGCGCGCCGTCACCCTCGTGCTGCCGGATACAGCCGCGCGCGTCTTCGTGCTGGACTTTGATTCCCTGCCCTCCAAGACTGCCGAAGCGCTCCCCGTCCTGCGCTTCCGGCTGCGCAAAATGGTTCCGTTTGACGTGGAGCACGCGGGCATCAGCTACCAGATCCTCTCTGAGAACAAGAGCGAGTGCCGCGTCCTCGCCGTCGTCATCCCCGGCCCCATCCTGGCCGAGTATGAGAACGTGGTGCGCGAGGCCGGATACGATCCCGGATCCGTGCTGCCCTCCAGCCTCGCGGCGCTGGCCGCGCTGCAAACCGAGCAGCCCGTCCTCGCCGCATGCCTGCATGGAACGGCCCTCACCACTTCGATTACCCACGGAGACGACCTGCTGCTCTACCGCACCATCGAGCTGCCCGAGGATCTCGCCCTCCAGTTGCCTGAGGTGCAGCGCGACATCGCTGTCGCCGCGGCCTACTTTGAAGACAAGCTTGCCCTGCGGCCCGATCGGCTGCACTACGCTGGCATCGGCACCGCAGAGGGCTTCGCCCGCTGGCTCAACGATCCAGAGTTGAAGATCGTGGAGCTCACCGAGCGGCCCACCACCGGCGCCGCCACAGCCCTCGGCAACCTCAGCCTTGCCGGTATCGCCGGAGCGCTGGCGGGAGCAGCCTGAATCCATGCGCATCTCCATCAATCTCGCAACCCGCCCCTTCGCCGACCTCGGGCCCGCGCTCAAGCAGATCCGCATCGCCATGGGCGTGCTCGTACTGGTCGCGCTGGCGCTGTGGCTTGGCCTGCGCGCCCTGCATCAGAAAGCGGAAGCAGCCCGCGCGCGCGACCACTCGCTCGACGGCCAGATTGCCCGCGTCACCGCCGAACGCCAGGGCTACCAGGCCATGATGCACAAGCCCGAGAACGCCGCCGTCCTCGCCCAGGCCGAGCGCCTCAACCAGCTCTTCGACGAGAAGGCCTTCTCCTGGACCCTCGCCATGGAAGACCTGGAAACCGTGCTGCCAGGCGGCGTGCAGGTCACCACGCTTGAGCCCACCCGCAACAAGGACGGGCACATCTCCGTTCGCCTGCGCGTGCTCGGCCCGCGCGACCGCGCCATTCAGCTCGTGCAGAACCTCGAGCACTCCCGGCGCTTCCTTCAGCCGCGCATCGTAGGAGAAAGCTCCGAGAGCGCCTCCGGCCCCAACCAGCGCATGGAGCCGGTCAGCGCCTCCAGCCGCGTCAACTTCGATCTGGTGGCCGACTACAATCCGCCGCAGCCCGGTGAAGACGCCCCAGGCAAAGCGAAAACCGCCGGCAAGCCCACGGCCAAAGGCTCCACCCCGGATGCATCCGCGCCGGCCCAGTCCGCACTCAACGCAGGCCAGCGCCGCCGCCCCTACACCGGAGACGCCAAGCCCATCAGCAAGCCCCGCGCGGGAGGTGTCCGATGACCAATCACGCTCCGTCCATCTGGCGTGACCGGCTGCGCTCCCCGCTCACCTGGCACTACGTGGGCACGGCGCTGCTGGCCGTGCTGGTCATCGCGCTTGCTGTCCGCCTCGGGCTGGATTGGTCCGCCACCAACGGCAGCTCCACGGATGCGCTCGTCGGCAAGCAGGTCGAGCTGAAGGCGCTGAATCTGCAACTCGCTCCGCTGCGCGGTCTGGACAAGCGCGTCGAGCAGTCCCGCGACGAGATGCAGGAGTTCTACTCCAAACGCATTCCCGCCAACTACTCTTCCATCGCCACGCGCATCGGCGAAATCGAGGTCAAGTCCGGCGTGCACCTCTCGCGCGTGCAGTACGCGCAGGGCCCCGCGGGAACTGACCTGACTGAGATCACCATGGATGCCGGCATCAGCGGCGAGTACCCGCAGATCATGCGCTTCATCAACGGACTCGAGCGCGACGAAACCTTTTTCGTGATTCGCGCCATGGCCCTGACCGGCCAGCAGGCCGGCATGGTCAATCTGCGCCTGCGCGTCTCCACCTGGCTGCGCCCCGCCGATGCCGCACAGAGCGGACTGCCTCCGGCAAAGGATCAGCCCGACAGCACCACCACGCCCGCAACCACACCTGCCAAGGAGGGTGAGTAGCCATGGCCCTCGCTCTGGGAACGGAAAACAAGCGCCAGGTCTACCTGCTCATCGCGCTCGCGCTCGTCATCGCGGGCATCGGCGCATGGGAGCTGTTCGGCTCCTTCTGGGGCGGTTCTGCCCCGGCCCGCACCGCAGCGCCCACGCGGCCTGCTGCATCCAGTGCCGCAGCCACGGCCGCTGGACCTGCCGCCGAAAAGCTCTCCAGCGCCGGACTCGACCCCACCCTGCACCTCAAGGCGCTCGCGCAAAGTGAAGACGTCGTCTACGCCGGTACCGGCCGCAACATCTTCTCGGCAGACTCCGCTCCGCAGGTGGCCATCGAGACCCCCGTCAAGAGCGCGCGGGCAGACAAGCCCTCCGTCGTGCTGCCGCCCGCCCCGCCGCGTCCCCCCGCCATCGACCTCAAGTACTTCGGCTATTCCGAAGGCGGCAACAAGACGCTCAAAGCCTTCCTCGTCCACGGAGACGATATCTTCATGGCACGTCCCGGCGATATTGTGGACAACCGCTACAAGATTGTCTCCGTCATGCCGGGCAGCGTGCAGGTCACGGATCTGGGCTACAACAACACCCAAACCCTGCCGCTGGCATCCAACTAAGCAATGCGCCACCAACCGCCAACACGCCGTTGCCGGCCCTCGGAAGAGGGCTATCTCCTGGTTGCGGTCATCGTGCTGCTGGCGCTTCTCATCCTCAGCCTGTCGGTGGCTGTCCCCCGCGTGCGCGACGACATCCAGCGCGACCGCGAGGTGGAGACCATGCACCGCGGCAAGCAGTACATCCGCGCCATTCAGCTCTACTACCGCAAATTCGGCGCCTATCCGCCCAACGTCGATGCACTGGTCAAGACCAGCGAAATCCGCTTCCTGCGCAAGCGCTACATCGATCCCATGACCGGCAAGGATGACTGGAAGCCCGTCCTCTTCGGCCAGAACAAGACGCCCACCGCGATGGGCTTCTTTGGCCAGCCCATCGCGGGCTCATCCGTGGCTGGCACAGGCCCCGGCGGCGCAGCCGGCATCGCCGGAGCATCCTCTATCGGCGGAGCTGGTTCCACCCTTGGTTCCTCGCTCAGCACCGGCATCGGCTCCTCGGGTCTCGGCGGACTCTCCAGCAGCCCCACCGGCTCGGCAACGACCACCACCTCCGCGGGCGCGGCGGGCAGCACCTCCGCCAGTTCCACCTCCGGCGGCACCAGCGGCCAGACCTTTGGCGGAGCGGGCATCATCGGCTTCTCGCCCGGTAGCCCCCGCCAATCCATCCTGATCTACAAGAAGAAGAACCACTACAACGAGTGGGAATTCACCTACGACCCCATGTCCGACCAGTCCCAGACCACCGGCAACACCGGCGCCATCGGGCAGCCCGCCAGCGGAATCTCCACCGGCATCGGCGGTGGCATTGGCGGCGGAATCGGCGCCCCGACCGGCGGCGCCGGCATCGGCGGTGGCATTGGCGGCGGAATCGGCGCCCCGACCGGCGGCGCCGGCATCGGCGGCGGCATTGGCACCAGCCCCACCACGCCCATCACCACGTCTCCGCAGCAGTAGCCTGCGCCTGCCCCATAAACGCGCAAAGCCCGCTCCCCGGCACAGGGAGCGGGCCTCGACACACGAGAGCCAATCAAAAACCGGCAGTTACACGTTGAATGAAGAGCCGCAACCGCAGGTCGACTTCACCTGGGGATTGTCGAACTTGAAGCCGGCGGCCTCCAGCGTCTCCACGTAGTCCACCGTGCAGCCGTTCAGGTACATAAGCGACGTGGCATCCACGTACACCTTCAGGTCGTCAAACGTGAAGACCTTGTCCATCATGCCGCTCTGGTTCTCAAAGGCCATCGAGTACTGGAAACCCGAGCAGCCTCCGCCCACCACGCCAATCCGCAGTCCCGAGGGAAGCGGGTCCTGCGTGGCCATAATCTCACGCACCTTGGCAATGGCCTGGGGGGTCAGGGTAAGGGGTGACTTCTTGGCGGTTTCCTGCGTAGGCGTTGCGGTTGTTGTGGCCATGGATTCTCCCGAATCTTGAAAATTCTTGCTATTCAAAGTAACTGTAACGCCGCCTCCACCGGGGATTCAAGGCCCGATGTACCGGCGTCTTTCTGTTGGATGCGTCTCCGGCCAAAAAGTCGCAATCCGCTCCCTCCGCGCAGTCCCGCCTAAGCCGCTGAAAAGGCAGCGCCTGCCCCGTGCTCGTCCGGCCGCCCCAGTGTCCGCTCTGCGCATATTCCCCGCCGCCCACCCGTTTCACCTGCTGGAAAATGCGCCAGCGCACGCCGGAAGCGGGAACATCACGCGACGCTTCATGGGGAATTGACAAAAGCAGAAACACTCGTGATTTTTGTCACCACAACTGCACATCTCCGGGACTATGATGTTCAGCCGTAGGATGCCTCGACTTCCGCAGCCGGGGCTAATTTGCGGTCACCGCAATCGGGGACCAGAAAGTCTCAGGGAGGTGGATATGACATTTGTTCCTGTCATGTGGGCTGTTTGGGGAGTGCTGGTACTCATTACGGCGGCACTCTACGTGTACCGGTCAAGCCTGACCAAGGACGAAGAGGACCAGATTTTCCTGGACGATTCCTTTGATCACGAACGTGTGGCTCAGGCGGCCATTGTAGCCAAAGTCAACAAGATCCAGCCCATCATGCGGTTGTTTCTGGTGCTGGTTGCCGTAGCCTCGGTAGTCGTCGTCGGCTACTACGTGATGGACATCATCAATCGGCTCCGGTAGCGCCTTTCTCTCGGACTTCCAGCAGCGCCGGCCGGGGCAGCCTTCGGGCAACTGTCCACGGCCGGCGCGCTGGACCTCGGCTCCGCTACTCCACTTCCTGGCGGGCCCGATATCCATCGCGCGCAATAATGTCGTACTTCAGCGGTTTGTGCTTCTCGTCCTGCATGCGCAGCGGGTGTCCTTCGTCGTCCACCAGTTCCACGCGCAGCTTGCGATACGTCCCGTCCTGCTTGGCGTCAGTCGGGTGATACACCAGCTGATACTTCGAGCGGATGGCCTGGTTGATGGATCCGAAGATGTCCGGCAGTTCGCCCTCAAACCGCGGAAAATAACTCATGCCGCCGGTCAGCTTGGCGAAGGTCCGCATCTCGTTGTCTGCCTGCAGATAATCCATGTCGCGAATCTGGTTGCCCCATCCCGGCATCCCCTCGGTCACAGCGCGCAGCGCCCCGCCGGTCGAGATCGTAAAGATGGTCACGTCCGGCGTCGCCTTCACCTTCTGCAGAATCTTGTCCAGCGTGATGCGCGAGAAAGTGTCACGTCCTGAGGCAATCAGAATGATGTACTTGCGGCCCTGAATGCGTGTCAGCCGGTCCTCAGCCTCGTACAGCGCGTCAAACAGGTTGCGCTCGCTGAACCCCGGTATCACGAGGGAATTGATGGCGTTCAGCAGCTGCCGCTTGTCCTGCGTAAAGTCCAGCACAATCTGCGAGTGCATGTCGAAGGTCATCAGGGCCACGTAGTCCTGCGGCCGCAACTGCTGCGCAAACGACCACGCCGCATTCTGCATGTCGTAGATGAAGTAGTAGTTGGTTGAAGCAAATTCGCACAGCATCAGCGCCGTAATCGGCGCCTCCACGCGCTTGAAGCCGATTACCTTCTGCTCCACGCCGTTTTCATACACGCGAAAATTCGCGGGCTTCAGATTGGGCACAAACTGGCCGGTCTTCTCCAGCAGCACGCCCACATCCACCGTCACCTCCGGCACGTCCACGTGGATCGAGTAGTTGCTCATGCCCTCGGGATTCTTGAACTCCGGCCGTGCCGGGGCGGGAGCAGGTGCCTCCTCCGCCTTGTCCTTCTTCTTGGGCACCACAATGTCGCCCGTATCGCCGCTCGGCCCGCCCGCCGCCGGAGGCGTCTGGTCCTGCTGCCCCGGCGCAGGCTGCTGCGCGGGCTGGTTTTGCGTGGGCTGGTTCTGCGCGGGCTGGTTCTGCGCGGGCTGGTTCTGCGCCACGCCCCACGGCGCAGCAAGAAGAATCACGGCCACCGCAACCATCGCGGACAACCGGAGACGCGGAACATCGGAGAAAGACAGGCGCACCTTGGACATGACGACCTCTGCATGCAACAGCATACGGGATGACCCGAAGCGTGTGGTAACCGGAGCGCGGGAGCGTAACCAGTACTCGGGCGCGGCGTCTAACAACCTGCAACTTTGCCGGTTCGCCGGGGAATCGAGCGCTCGGATCCGCCCCACCGCCGGTTGTACTCTTATAGACGTGAAATCGCGCCCCAGGGGAATCCCGTTTCGCCGCGTCCTGCCAATCTTTGCGCTGGCCGCCGCCCTCGCGCCCTGCCGCCTGCCGGCCCAGGCCGCCGCCGCGCCTGCCGGCCCTCCGCCCTCCACCGGCGGATTCTTCCCGCTCAGCGACGTGCACCGCGGCCTCATGG
>JAJXXG010000134.1 GCA_021781255.1 Acidobacteriota bacterium | reverse complement strand
GTTTTTCTCCAGCAACTGCGCGCCTGCCATCAGCATACCCGGCGTGCAGATTCCGCATTGCGCGCCGCCGCATTGCAGGAAAGCCTGCTGCAGCGGGCTCAGCTCACCATCCCGCGCAAGTCCTTCAACGGTCTCAATCGTTGCACCCTGCGCCTGCAGCACGGGAACAAGACAGCTGTTCACCAACTCGCCATTCATACGCACGCTGCATGACCCACACTCGCCTTCGCCGCAGCCTTCCTTCGTTCCCGTCAGTTGCAGGTCCTCGCGCAATACGTCCAGCAATCGCTTCATCGGTGGCACGTGCACTCCGCGCCGTTCGCCGTTCACGTTCATCTCAATGGAAGTAGCCTGCACGCTCATGATGCTGCACCTTCCTCAACAGGCTCATACTCCATTACCTTTTCAAACAGTGCTTCCGGCAGCAGAGGAATCGTGCTGTGGCTCAGGCCGGTCGCATCGCGAATTGCATTCAGAATCGCCGGCGCCGGCCCGTCGTGCGGCAGCTCGCCAATTCCTTTTGCGCCATATCCGCCGTGCGCATAAGGAATCTCCTCGAAATAAACATGTATGGGCGGCACATCCTCCGCGGTCGGCATAATGTAATTGGTCATCTGGTTGTTCACCATGTGCCCATTCTCGAGCTGCACCTTTTCATAGAGCGCGTAGCCAATCGCCTGTGCCACGCCGCCTTCAATCTGCCCGCCCGCCAACACCGGATGCAGCACACGTCCCACTTCCTGCACTGCCCAGAACTCCTCCACTTCGGCCGAGTAGGTCGTAGTGTCCACGGCTACCTGCGCCACGTGCACCGCCCACGCAAACGCCGGATACGCTTCGCCGTGATACGTTGCATCATCCCAGAAAATACCCGGCGGTGGCTCATAGCGGCACAGCGAAACCACTTCGCCCTTTTTCGCCCGCAGCCGCTCGCACGCAGAGAAAAACTCCTCGTCAGTGAATTCGTCACCCAGCGCTGCATCCTCGCGAAGCATCTCCAGCAACTGCTTACTCGCTCGCTCAATCAGCCTGCCTACCACCATCGCCGTGCGCGAAGCTACGGTCGGCCCGCTGTTCGGCACAACCCCGGTATCCGGCGGCGCCATCCCCATGCGCGCATAATCAATTCCCAGCGTCTCCGCCGCAATCTGCGTCAGCACAGTATTCGTTCCCTGGCCAAACTCTGTGCTTGAAACCAGCACGCGCACCTGGCCCTCTTGCGTCACGTCAATCCCCGCCAGCGAATTCAAGTAGCGCTCGCCCGATCCCGTAAATCCTGAGCCGTGAAAGAACGCCGAAATGCCCATTCCACGCTTCACTGCGCTACCCGCATTCTCGCGCGCAAATTTCTCCCGCTTCGCGTAGTAGTCGCTCTCCATCAGTGCGCGGTCGAGAAGCTTGTCCAGAATCACCGGCTCACCCATCACCTGCTCGGTCGCCGTCGTATCACCCGTGTGCAGAAAATTCCTTCGCCGCAACTCCACCGGATCCATCCCGATGGCAGCGGCGATTTCATCCATGTGCCGTTCAACGGCAAAAATTGATTGTGGAGCACCAAATCCGCGAAACGCTCCGCTAGGCACCGTGTTCGTCGCCCATGACTGCGCACAAATGCGCACGTTCGGGCACACATACGGCCCGCTTGCATGCAGCGTTGCGCGAGAGAGCACCGTGGATGAGAGCGTTGCATACGCGCCGCCATCAGTCACCACTTCAATCTCCATCGCCAGCAGCTTTCCGTTCGCGTCCAGCGCAGTCTTGTGCCGCACGCGCGATGGGTGCCGCTTTGTCGTCGCGGCAAGGTCTTCCATCCGGTCGTACACCAGCTTCACCGGGTGCCCGCTCTTCATCGCCAGCAGCGCTGCGTGAGAACCAATCACTGAAGGATAATCTTCCTTACCTCCAAACGCGCCGCCGGTCTCCGTCTGAACTACGCGCACCTTCTCCGCCGGCAAATCAAACACGGCCATCAGGCTTTTGTGCACGTAGAAGGGACATTGCAGTGAGCCCCACACCGTCACGCCTCGCTCCGGGTCGAACTCTGCAATCACTCCGTTGTTCTCAATGTAGAGGTGTTCCTGCGCTCCAGTGCGATATTCGCCTTCCACCACGTGTGCCGCGCCCGCCCACGCCGCATCCACATCGCCCTTTTCAAGCAGAAAGCTTTTCAGCAGATTGTCCTTGCCCCACACCACTGTCTTTTGATCTTCGCTCTCCTCAATGCTCAGCACTGGCGGCAGCGCCTCATACTCCACGCGCACAGCATTCACTGCGGCCCGCACTTTCGCCTTGTCCGGATGCGCCAGCAGAAGGATCGCTTCGTTGCAGTGGTTCACCATTCCATCCGCGAGGCAGGGCTGATCGTCCACGATCAATTGAATGTGGTTGTTGCCCGGAATATCCTCGGCCCGCACAATCGCGAACTCGCTCCAATTCACTGTGCGGTCAAACAAAATCTCGCGACTCAGCCCGCGCGGAATTGAGCTGCGCACCGTGGCCCCGTACCACATTCCCTCGCGCTCCATGTCGTCCACATAGCGAGCGCGGCCCGTCAGCTTGTCCACGCCCTCTTTGCGTGCAACCGGCTGGCCCACAATGCGTGTTTTCGCGGTCGTTGTCATCGCGTTTCAGAATGCTCTTACGTCGTACAGGTTGACGCATAGCATACAACGACGCGGCGGGGAATCCAAACGCCCGGCTCTGCTCGTGACCAGCTCAGCTTGCCAGTGTTGCCAGCGTGCGCGCCAGCACGTGCACCCCGCCTGCAATCCACTCCGGGCTCGCATACTCGTCGGGCCTGTGGCTTACGCCGCCGCGGCATGGAATGAACAGCATGGCCACCGGTGCAATCCGCGCCATAAACAGCGAGTCGTGATAGGCGCGGCTCACCATTCTTTGATAGCTGCGCCCGGCCGCCTTTGCTGCATCTTCCATAGCGGCTAGTATCGCCTCGTCGCACGTCGCCGGCGGATCGGCATTGATCACCTCCGCCTTGTAGTTCACGCCGCGCCGCTTCGCTGCATCCTCGCACGCATCCTTGAGCGCGCGCATCACGCCGTCGCGCCGCGCGGCATTAATGTCCCGCATGTCGGCTTCGAGCTTCACCCGTGAAGGAATGCTGTTCACCGCGCCCGGAAACACTTCGCACACGCCCACCGTTCCCACCGTGTCCACCGCGCCGCTTGTCTTTGCCGCGTGCTCCACGGCCAGGATGACTTCCGCTGCCGCGGCCAGCGCATCCTTGCGTCCTGGCATCAGTTTGCCGCCCGCGTGTCCGCCTTCGCCTTCAATCACCACGCGCATGCTCGCCGGCGCTGCAATATGCGTCACCAGCCCCAGATCAATTCCTGCCTCTTCCAGCAGCGGTCCCTGCTCAATGTGCAGCTCAATAAACTGGTGAAATCGTCCCTTCTGCAGCGCGACGGACTCGAGCGTTCCCGTGAACCCTGCCTGCGTGCGCAACTCTTCCAGCCCGCGTCCTTCCTTGTCACGCAGCGCGCGCGCCTGCTCCGGCGAAAGCGCACTCGCCATCATGCGGCTACCCAGGCACCCAATCCCGAAGCGCGTCGGCTCCTCTGCCGTGAAAATCACCAGCTCAATCGAACGCCGCGGCTTGAAGCCTATCTTCTTCAGCACGCGAATCGCTTCGAGCCCGCCCAGCACGCCCACGCATCCGTCATAAAGGCCCGCATTCGGAATGGCGTCAATGTGCGATCCCGTGCCCACCGGCGCAAGCTCCGGTTCCGTCCCCGCCCAACGCGCAAAGGTATTCCCAATCGCGTCCTCATACACTGCGAGTCCTGCATTCGCGCACAAGCCCTTCACATACGCGCGCGCACGCAAGTCCGCCTCGCTGAAGACCACGCGCGTCACCACCGGTGGCTCTGCCTCCGAGATACGCGCAAGCGCCTGTAACTCCTCCATCAATCCATCTATTGCGAATTCTGGATGACCACTCATCGGCTACCCCCCCAGCGGATGCCGCCGCCAGTCTTTGTAGATCAGGTACTTCGCCGGGCGCTTGCCCAGTGCGCCAAACCATTGCGGGCAGTACGCGCGCATCCAGATGAAATCGCCCGCTTCCACCGGATACCACGCATCGCCCAGCCTGTAAATGCCGCCGCCTTCCAGCATCAGCAGTCCATGCTCCATCACGTGCACTTCCACCATGCTCAGCGCCGCGCCGGGATCGTAGGTCATCGTGTTCACGGCAAAGTCATACGCGGGTTCGTCGGGCATCAGTGAACGCACTCGCAGCGCCTCATCGCCCATCAGCGCCACCGGCGAAATCTCCGCCTCATTGCCTACAACCAGCTTTGGCGCAGGACTATCCATGGTCGCCTCATAGGGCTTTTCGATCACCACTCCACGCGCGCTGCCGCCAGCACGCACCGAGTGTGGCTCGCCCTGCGGCAGATAGACGTATCCTCCCTCGCTGAGCGTTTGCTTTGCGCCAATGGCGTCAACCTGCAACTCACCTTTCAGCACATACACAAATCGCTGCCCAGGCGTTGGCCCCAGCACGCCTCCGTCCGCAAACTCCGCCGTCATCTGCGTAAAGCGCGCGCCCAAATGCGGTGCCGCATGCACCACAAACTCCACGCCCCTCGCTCCCGGCAGCGGTGTGCGGATAAATGTATCCGGCGTCTGCAGCAGATGATCAGCCTTCAGGCTGCTTCGTGTGGCTCCAAGATGATGCACGTTGACCTCGTCAAAACTTCGTTCTTCAGCTTCGTCCAGCAATGTGGTTCGATTCTAGCGAATCTCCGCCGCCAATCGCTCCAGAAAACGTCCACCCACGCGCAGTGCCGCCTCCACATCCTCTTCGCGCACCGTCTCGGCCGGGTTATGGCTCACTCCGCCCGGGCTGCGCACAAACAGCATCGTGGTCGGCAAGCAACCAGCCATCACCATTGCGTCGTGGCCTGCGCCGCTGGCCATTCTCTTCGCCGGCAACGCCTCGGCTTCCATCGCTTCGCACAAGTATGCCGTCAACCGTTCCTCCATCGGCACTGCCGGAACGTCCATCCGCGTCTCCCAGAGCACCTGAACGCCGCGTTGTTCGCCAATCGCCTTCGCACGCTTCATCAGCGCATCCACAAACGTCTTCCGCGTCGCATCCTCCGCGTGTCGTGCATCCAGGCTCACGCGCACCACTCCCGGAATCACATTCGTTGCGCCGGGAGTTACTTGCAAGCGCCCCACAGTCGCCACCATGCCATCTTCCGCCAGCGCAGCATCCTCCACGGCAAGCGTCCACTCCGCGGCCGCAGCCATCGCATCGCGCCGCAGCCGCATCGGCGTCGTTCCCGCGTGATTCGCTTCCCCTGTGAACTCCACGTCCAGCCGCGACTGGCCCACAATCCCCGCCACCGCGGCCACCTGCAATCCCTCGGCCTCCAACACGGGCCCCTGCTCAATATGAATCTCCACAAACGCCGCTGCATCCTCGTCCAGCGCAGCCTGCGCAATCTCCGCCGGGTCCAGCCCAAACGCGCGAATCGCCTCGGCCAGCGTTACACCCTCCCCATCTCTCTGCTCCAGCAGGCTCGCGTCCCATCGCCCTGCCACCGCGCGGCTTGAAAGAAACGGACCGCTGTAACGCACGCCCTCTTCCTCGCTGAAGGCGATTACCTCCATCGCCGATGGCCGTGCAAACGTCTGCGCCAGCTCCACCAGCTCCAGGGCCATCACCACGCCCAGCACACCGTCAAACGCGCCCGCGTCCGGCACCGTGTCAATGTGCGAGCCCAGCACAATCCGTCTCGCGCTCGCACCCTCCGGTCGCCAAACGCCGCGTAAATTGCCCACTGCGTCCACACGCACATCCATGCCCAGCGCGAGCATCCGCTCCGTCAGCAGCGCATGCACCTCGCGCACCGGAGGCGTCAAAAATCTCCGCGTAGTCCGTTCCGGCTCTTCAGACATCGCCGCAATCTGCCGGCATGTGTCGATGACCCGCTGCGCCCGCGTTCTCATAGCCGCACCAACTCTTTCCCACGCGGTTCTCCGGCAAATTCTCCGCTCGCGAATACGCATTCACCACGCAGCCAGGTCTCCTGCACGCGCCCCCTCAGCCGCGCGCCAAGATACGGCGAAACCTTGTGCCGAAAATGCAGATCATCTTCCGTCACCATCCACTCCGCATCAGGCTCGAACACCACAAAGTCCGCATCCATTCCCGCTTCCAGCGCGCCCTTGCGCCTGCTCATGCCCGCCAGCCGCGCCGGCGCCGCCGCCATCCACTCTGCCAGCTTCTCCGCTCCCAGTCCACGCTCTCGCATCCCAGTCCACATCACCGGCAGCGCCAGCCCCAGCCCTGCAATCCCACCCCAGGCCGCATCAAACCGGCCTTCCTCGCGATGTTTCATCTCGGGCGGGCACGGCGAGTGGTCCGTCGTCACCATATCGATTGCACCCTCCTCGAGCGCCTTCCAGAGCGCCTCGCGATTCGCCGCTCTCCGAATCGGTGGCGCGCATTTATACTCCGTTGCCCCATCCGCAATCTCCTCCGCGGTGAACCAGAGATAATGCGCACACGTCTCCACGGTGATTGGCAGCCCCTGGCGACGCGCAGACTTCAGCAACATGAGAGCCGGCCCCGCACTCGAAAGATGGACAACATGAATAGGCGTTTGAAACTCTTCGGCCAATCGAACAAGCAGGGCAATCGCATCGGACTCCGCCAGCTCTGGCCTTGAAAGCAGATACGTTGTGTATCGTCGCCAGCCGTCTGGTGTTGTTGTTTTCAGCTCCTGCGCCCTTTCGTCAATCGCCTTTGCGTCTTCCGCATGCACCAGCAGCGGAAGCCCCGTCCCGCGCAGCTCGGCCAGCGCTAGCCTCAGCTCCGCCTCATCCACCCACGCGAATCCCTCCACGCCGGAGTCAACCATGAAGCACTTGAACCCCGGTACGCCCGCCTGCGCCAGTCCGCGCAACTCGCCCGCGTTCCCGCGCACCACGCCGCCCCACGCCGCCCAGTCCACCCACGCCCTGCCAGCCGCCGCCGTCCGCTTGGCCTCCAGCGCCGCCACGTTCGTCGTCTCCGGAATGCAGTTCAGCGGCATATCCACCAGCGTGGTCACGCCGCCCGCGGCCGCCGCGCGCGTCGCAGTCCAAAAGCCTTCCCACGGGGTGCGTCCCGGCTCGTTGATGTGCACATGCGTATCCACCAGCCCCGGCAGCAGCAGCTTGTCGCCAAAATCGCGCAGCATTGCATCGTGCGGAATGTCGTCCCAGTTCGTCACCGCGGCAATCCGTTCACCCTCAGCCACCAGCGCCGCCGGGCCCACGCCCTTCGCCGTCACCACGCGGTTTGATCGAAACGCCTGTGCCATACTGTGTTTACTTTCGCCGTTCCGGGAGACGCAACGCAAGCACGATGTCTACACAACCCAATCCCCAATTCCTTCGCCGCGCCATCGATCTCGCCATGCAGAACGTCCTCACCGGTCGCGGCGGACCCTTCGGCGCCGTCATCGTGCGCGACGGCCAAATCGTCGGTGAAGGTGCAAACACGGTCACCACGGGCAACGACCCCACTGCCCACGGCGAAGTCAACGCCATACGCGCCGCCTGCCAGTCCCTCGGCACCTTCACCCTGGCCGGCTGCCAGCTTTACACCAGTTGCGAGCCCTGCCCCATGTGTCTCGCCGCGTCTTACTGGGCAAGGCTCGACATCATTTACTTCGGCGCATCCGCCGCTGATGCCGCCCGCGCCGGCTTTGACGATGCCTTTCTCTACGCCGAGCTGCGCAAGAATGCGTCCTCGCGCACGCTCCCTTCCGTGCAACTGCTCAGTGACGAAGCCTGGACCAGCTTTGCCGCATGGATCGCCTCGCCCACCAAGATCGCCTACTAGCCCACCCGCCGCTCTCAGCGCTCCGTGCCGGGCGTTCTGTCCGGCACTGTTTCGCAACAAACCCGTTGCTCAACCAGCGCCCATGCGTTAACGTCAAAGACTCACACGCGTTTTCGCCGGAGACTTCCCATCATGTCGCGCATCGTTCGTTGCTCCATCATTCAGGCCTCCAACGCACTGCCCGCCACTGAGCCGCTGGCAGACCAGAAGAAGGCCATGATCGAAAAGCATCTCGGCCTCATTCGCCAGGCCGCCTCCGCCGGCGCGCAAATCGTCTGCCTGCAGGAAATCTTCAACGGCCCTTACTTTTGCGCTGAGCAGTCCGTCAAGTGGTATGAGACCACGGAGCAGGTCCCCGGCGGCCTCACCGTCAGCCTCATGCAGTCGCTTGCGCGTGAGCTGCATATCGCCATGATTGTGCCCGTTTACGAGATGGAGCAGGAAGGCATCTTCTACAACACCGCTGCCGTTATTCACAATGACGGTTCCTACCTCGGCAAGTACCGTAAGACTCATATCCCCCACGTTGCCCCCGGCTTCTGGGAGAAGTTCTATTTCCGTCCCGGCAATCTCGGTTATCCGGTCTTCGATCTCGGCTTTGCCAAAATTGGCGTCTACATTTGTTACGACCGCCACTTTCCTGAGGGAGCGCGCTGCCTCGGCCTCAATGGCGCGGAAATTGTCTTCAATCCCTCGGCCACCGTCGCCGGTCTCAGCGAATACCTCTGGAAGCTCGAGCAGCCCGCCCACGCGGTCGCGAACGGCTACGTCATCGCCGCCATCAACCGCGTCGGCACTGAGGAGCCTTGGAACATCGGTGAATTCTACGGCTCCAGTTACTTCGCCAATCCCCGCGGCCAGATCTTCGCCCAGGCCTCACGCGACAAGGACGAAGTGCTGACCGCTGACCTGAACCTCGACGAAATTGCCGAGGTCC
>JAJXXG010000981.1 GCA_021781255.1 Acidobacteriota bacterium | reverse complement strand
ATCTCGCTGGAGCACGCCAAAGCGATGCTGCTCGTCCACGACGACCAGGCCCAGGCGGTCGAACTCCACCTTTTCCTCAATCAGAGCGTGGGTGCCGATGACCAGATGCGCCTCACCACGGTGGATCATGCTGCGATTCAGTCGCTTGCGGTCCTCGTCAAGCGAGCCGGTGAGCAGGACGATCCGGTAACGGCGCGAGGACCGCTCCAGCAGCTTGCGGGCAGCCAGAAAGTGCTGTGTCGCAAGGATCTCCGTGGGCGCCATCAGGGCCGCCTGATAGCCGTTTTCAATGGCCACCAGCATGGCCTGCAGCGCCACAATCGTCTTGCCTGAGCCGACGTCGCCCTGCAACAGGCGACGCATCGGGCTGGGCTGGCGCATGTCCGCCACAATCTCGCCCAGGGTGCGCTTTTGCGCAGCCGTGGGATGGAAAGGAAGCACCTCGCGCAGCGCCGTCCGGACTGTGTCCGTGGTGGCAAAGCTGATGCCGACGCGCTCGCGCATGCGGCGGCGCTTCAGTTCGAGACCTAGTTCCAGGAAGAAGAGTTCCTCAAAGATGAGCCGCCGATGCGCCGGGGTTGCCCAGGCCTGTAACTGCGTCATGGGAGTGCCCTCGGGCGGGTAGTGCACCTCTCGCAGAGCCAGTTCGCGGTTCGGCATGCCAAGGCGGGCCAGCATGGTCTGTGGCAGGCACTCCGGCATGGCACTGCGCATGCCTTCCAGCAGGTTGAAGATCACCTTGCGCTGCCAGCGGGAGGCCAGCCGACTGCCGCCCAACGACTCGTACACCGGGGTAATGCGGCCCACTTCGAGCAGGCGAGTTTCTGCATCCTCGTTGGCGTCGGGAAGCAGTTCCCACTGCGGCTGGATCATCTTCAGATTGCTGGTGGAGCGGGAGGGCTCCACCTTGCCGAACAGGGCAACCGTCTGACCGGCGTTGAACTTGCCGCTGAGATAGCTGGCGTTAAACCAGATGCACTTCAGGGCCAGCCTTCCCTGGCCAACCGTCAGCTCAAAGATGGGCATGCGCCGCGTGCGCAGCAGGGCGGCACCACGCACCTCCGCAATCACGCTGGCCATCTCGCCGGGTTTCAGCTCATCCAGGCTGCGCGGGTTCTGGCGGTCCTCATACCGGAACGGAAGGTGGTAAAGCAGGTCTTCAGCGGTCTGGATGCCCTTGGCGGCAAGCATCTCTGCCACGCGCGGACCCACGCCGCGCACGTACATGACTGGAGTATCAAGGCCGGGCACACTCCGGATGCTATCGTATTTGCACTCTGCGCGTAAGCGGGGCAGGGGTTACGACGGGCTCAGACCTCTGTGATGGCGGTGCGGGCGTTGCGGACCTCGGCGGCCAATACCCGCAGGACGTGCAAGGACAGGGCCGGCTGCGTGAGCATCATATTTGAGAAGGCCTCGCGCGTGACAAAACTCAGGGTGGCGCCCTTCATCGCTTTTGCCGTCAGCGAGTAAGGCTGATTCCCAACCAGCCCCGGCAATCCCAGCAGCGAACCCTGCTTGAGCGGGATGCTCATGAGCGTACCGCCGTCCGGCGCATGCATTGAAAGCGTGGCGCGACCCGATTGCAGGATGAAGAGTCCGGCGGGCAACTCCCCTTGATGGAACAGTATCCGGTCTTCCTCGCAGACAACGGCTGTGGCGCGCTTCTCAAGCGCATCCAGCAGTTCCTGATCGGCGACAAATGCTGATGAGTCGAGCTTCACTCCATTTCTCCATGCATTTCCAGAGGGAAATGCCACGCTGTCAAATATTCGGAAGATGGCCACGTCAGAACCGATGATTTCATTCCTTCGTGTCGCGGAATGTGACGCATGTCACATGATTCCGGTCAGGTACCCCTCGATTGTTGGAACTGTTTGTTCCCGCGCGAGATAGCCGCTGCGGTAAGGCTCTAGTGCGGCTTTCCGGTAGCAGCGGGTTGTGGGCCTGCGGCATTACCGGCTGGGCCAGGGATTCGGCCATACATCACGTAGAAGCCGTTCCAGGCCTTTTCGCGTCGTTCAAGTCGCCAGCCGGGAGTATGCTCCAGCAGATAGGCAAGCGGCTGCGTCTCTTTTACCAGCACATGGTCAATGTGGTACTTGTCCAATAAAGCAAAGGAGTTATTCATGCTCATGGCTGTCAGGTAGTCTTGCAGTACGCCGTGATGTTCAAAAGTGTCAAAACGCGAGTCGATGAAATCCGGCCGCGACTGGAAGGCCATCATGCCGCCCACGTAGTCCCAGTTGAAGGTGCGCCACGAGGGCTGAATGGACGCGATGGTCTGCATGGGGAAGAGCGAGGCTTGCTTGTCCTTGAGTTCTTTCTCGGTTGGGAACAGGGAGATCATCAGGCCGACCGCTCCAGCCACCATCAGCGCATTCATGGCGGGTATGGTCTTGGTGTCGGATTCCGTCAGGAAGCCGCGCTCGATGCTGCTGGCCAGCAGCGGCGTGGTCAGCACTGCGGCCAGAAATCCAAAGCGCATGTGGTCCACAGCCGCGTACCAGGCAAAGATGACGAAAGCCATCTCGTATAGCTTCCATTTTCGTGCATTCAGACAGTTGGCAAGCACCATCATGCAGATGGCCACCACCACGCCCTTGCCTTCCAGCGTGCCCAGATTCAACGGTTGCCATTCCGCCACATTGCCAATGTTGATCTTCTGGTTGAGGATCATGTCGAAGGGGTTCCAGATCAGCCGCCAACCGTAGGGGTTCAAGATGAGCGCTGCCGTGCTGGCTCCCAGCACGGCCAGCAGGCGGTTGCGCTCGGCGGGCGTGAACGGATCCTGCTCGAACAACCCCTTGTGGAAGCCGATAAGCCCGCACAGGATGTAAAGCACCAGCAATGCCAACCCGATCACCCAGCTTCCGTGCAGGTTGATCCACACGCAGAACAGCGGCGGCAGCAGCCACAGCAGCCACTCTTTGCCCTGCTGGTATGTCTCCAGAATCAGAAACTCCGCGGACATGGCCAGGTAGGCAATCGCAATGGTGCGGGGGCCGGAGTTCACCGTCATCAGCACAAACCCGATTCCCGCCGCCCAGAAAGCCGCTCCGGCATGGCCAGACATCCGATAACCACGCCAATACACGAACAGGATGTTCGCACTGAAGACCAGCCAGGTCATCAGGTAGATGCCCCGCAGTCCGAAGACCTGATAGCTGAACCAATGCGGAATCTCAGAAAGCCACTCCGGATTCACCCACCGATCCCCGCCAACTGTGAACGAGTAAGGCTCCGTGTGGATGAAGTGATGCGTCGTGCACAGGATGCGCGCATCTGCCAGATGCCACCAGATGTCGGGATCGACCATCAGGGTCCGCTCGATATTCAGCGTGGGAGCCAGCAGCATCGGCAGCATCAGCAGAATCGCAATATTCATCAGCTGCCGCGTGAAAATCCGATTGAATATGCGTACAAATCCGCTCTGTCTGGAGGCAGCGGGCAGGGTGGTCGTAGATGAATCCTGGGACGTTGGCGTGGAGTCCATTCCACTACACTACCTGCGCGATGCGTGCGCAGAAAAGAGAATTGCAGATGGGTTGAACAATCCGGATAACGGCGCGATATAACGGTGCGATGGTCTGGCGTTCAGCGCGATATCGGCTCGGCCTGCAGTTGTCGCAACACCTCATCGAGCGCCGCCTGCCATGGGGCCAGTTGCACGCCGAATTGCGCGTTGAGCTTCTCGTTCGACAGCGCCGAATTTCCAGGGCGCCGGGCTGCAGTTGGATATGCGCTGGAGGGGATGGGATGCGCCTGTGGCATGCGACCGCCCAGCAGTGCTCCGGCTCGTGCGAAGATGGCCTGCGCAAATCCGCACCAGGAAACCGATCCCGCGCACGTCATGTGATACAGGCCAGCCCACATCTCGGCGTCGTTATAGACCCCTGCCAGGATTCCGCGAACAATCGCACGAGTTGCATTCGCAATCTCAATGGAGGATGTCGGAGCGCCGATCTGGTCATCTACGATGTTCAACTGTTCGCGCTCACGCCCCAGCCGCAGCATGGTCAGTAGAAAATTGCTGCCATGGGGTCCGTACACCCAACTGGTGCGGAAGATCAGGTGCCGCCCTCCAACCTGCTGAATGGCACGCTCGCCGGCCAGCTTGCTTTCGCCGTAAACGTTCAGCGGATGCGGTGTATCCTCTTCAGTCCACGCTCCGGTTTTCGAGCCGTCGAAGACGTAGTCCGTGGAGTAGTGCACCAGCAGCGCACTGCTGCGTGCTGCTTCTTCCGCGAGCACGGCGGGAGCCTCGGCATTCACCGCCATGGCCAGTTGCGGTTCAGATTCTGCGCGATCGACCGCCGTGTACGCAGCGGCATTCAAAATTACGTCCGGCTGAGCAGCGCGAACAGCAGCACGGATCGAGGCCGGATTGGCCATGTCGGCCGTATCGCGGCCCAGGGTAATCAACTCGCCTGCGTCCGCAAAGCTACGCTGCAACTCGCGCCCAAGCTGGCCCTTTGCGCCAAGAATCAGGATGCGTGGATTGCTTGTCACGCAAAGACCTCTGCGCTGCCAAACGCGACGCCCTTGAGATCCTTATCCGACAGTATGGCGGACAGTGGATCGATGGGCCACGGAATGGCGAGATCCGCATCATTCCATGCGATTGTGCGCTCACCCTGTGCGCAGTAGTAGTCCGTTACCTTGTAGGCCAGGCCGACTGAAGGGGTAAGCGCAACAAAGCCGTGTCCGAAGCCCTCCGGAATATAGAGCATCTCACCGCCGTCCGCAGTCAGTTCCATGGCCACGTGGCGACCAAAATGCGGTGAGCTGCGGCGCAGGTCAACGGCAACGTCAAACACCGCGCCATGCGCGGCACGCACCAGCTTTGCCTGTGGCTGGAGGATCTGGTAATGAATGCCCCGCACCACGTTCTTGTGCGAGAACGAGAAGTTGTCCTGTACCCATCGTGTGGGCAGACCGGCCTGCTCCATCTGGTGCTGGTTCCACGTCTCCCAAAAGGCACCCCGATTGTCACGATAGATCTTCGGGGTCAGCAGCAGCACTCCGGGCAAGCTGGTTTCTACAACCTTCAAAGCTGCTCCCCTTCCGCCAATACCTGCGGCTCATGGCACAGCGCCAGCAGATATTGGCCGTAGCCGCTCTTTCGCACAGGCTGTGCCAGCTTCTCCAGTTGCTCCGCCGTAATGTAGCCAAGCCGATAGGCGATCTCTTCCGGGCATGCAATCTTCAACCCCTGGCGATGCTGGATGGTCTGGATAAACTGTCCCGCGTCGAAGAGCGAGTCATGTGTGCCCGTATCGAGCCAGGCCATCCCACGGCTCATCACTTCCACCTTCAGCGTGCCGGCCTGCAGATAGAGCTGGTTCAGGTCCGTAATCTCAAGCTCTCCGCGCGGCGACGGCTTCAGCGACGCCGCAAGGTTAACCACTTCGCGATCGTAAAAATACAGTCCCGGAACGGCATAGCGCGACTTGGGCACTTGCGGCTTCTCTTCAATGCTGATGGCATGGCCTGCCGCGTCAAACTCCACAACGCCGTAGCGCTCGGGATCCTGCACCGGATAGGCGAATATCGTGGCTCCCTGCGTGATTGTTGCGGCGCGTTGCAGATGCTTTGAGAGCGATTGGCCGTAGAAGATGTTATCGCCCAGGATGAGTGCGCTGGTATCGCCGCCGATAAAATCGCGACCGAGCAGGAAAGCCTGCGCAAGGCCTTCTGGACTAGGCTGCACGGTATAGCGGAAGTGGATGCCCCACTGGCTTCCATCGCCCAGCAACTCAACGAACCTCTCGATGTCCTGCGGCGTGGAGATAATCAGGATGTCGCGCAGGCCTGCCAGCATCAGCGTGCTGAGCGGGTAATAGATCATCGGCTTGTCATACACCGGCAGCAACTGCTTTGAGACGACGTTTGTCACCGGGTACAAGCGCGTCCCCGAGCCGCCTGCAAGAATAATTCCCTTCATCGCGAAGTCCTTTGCTCGTAGTTCTGGCGGATCCACTCCAGATACGCGCCGGTGCGCACGCTCTCAACCCATCCGGCATGTTCCAGATACCATGCGACGGTCTTGCGCAATCCGTCTTCAAACTGTACCGTGGGCTTCCATCCCAGCTCATGCTCAATCTTTGAGGCGTCAATCGCATAACGACGATCGTGCCCTGGCCGGTCTTTCACGAACTGTATCAATCTGCGGCGCGGAGTGAGCGCGGCGTCCGGGCGAAGCTCGTCCACGATGTCGCAGATTGCCGTAACCACATCCAGATTTTTGCGCTCGCTATTGCCGCCGATGTTATACGTTTGTCCTACGCGGCCCCGGTCCAGCACCGTGCGAATCGCCGAGCAGTGGTCTTCCACGAAGAGCCAGTCGCGCACATTGCCGCCATCGCCATACACCGGAAGCGGTTTGCCCTCCAGCGCATTCAAAATCATCAAAGGAATGAGTTTCTCGGGAAATTGGAATGGGCCGTAGTTATTGGAGCAGTTGGTGGTGAGCACCGGCAGGCCGAAGGTGTGGTGATAGGCGCGCACCAGGTGATCGGACGCCGCCTTCGATGCCGCGTAGGGGCTGTTGGGCGCGTAGGCCGTCGTCTCACAGAACGCGGCATCCTGCGGCCCCAGCGAGCCGTACACCTCGTCGGTTGAAACGTGCAGGAATCGGAAACTTTTGCGGCCCGCATCGTCCAGCGTGAGCCAATATTGCTTTGCCTGCTCCAGCAGCGTAAACGTGCCCTGTACATTTGTGCGGATAAATGCGCCGGGGTCGGCAATGGAACGGTCTACATGGCTCTCTGCGGCAAAGTGCACAATCGCGCTGGGGCGGTGCTCGCGCAGCACGGTGTTGACCAGCGACGCATCACAGATGTCGCCGTGTACCAGCTTGTAGCGCCGGTCATCCCGCAGCGACGCCAGGTTCTCCGGGTTCCCTGCGTACGAAAGCACGTCGAGATTGATGAGCTGGCCGCCGCGCTGCGCAAGCCAATGGAGCACAAAATTGGAGCCGATGAAACCCGCCCCGCCGGTGACGAGAATATTGTTTGTGGAAACAGTCATTCCTGAGGGAATCCTTCTTGGGCGAATACTCAAAAAGCGCGCAGCACGGCGGAGTCGTCCCCTTGTGATTCGCCAGCGTCATTGCATGGACACGACGCCGGAGATGCCGCCTTCGCTCAAGCTGGTACTGCCTGGTTACGCGACAAGTCTAGCATGCCGGCAGGGTGTCTTTTCTATGTAACGCAGGAGCGCACGATGTGGATTGCCCAGCGCTATCGAAAGAGCGCGCGGGGCAGTCACTCGGCAATCAACATGCAGTCTCCATAGCTGAAAAAGCGATACCGCGATTCCACTGCATGGCGATAGGCGCTCAGAACGTGCTCGCGCCCGGCAAAGGCGCTCACCAGCATCAGCAGACTCGACTGCGGCAAGTGAAAGTTTGTGAGCAGCGCATTCACCAGGCGAAAGGAATAACCCGGTGCAATGAAGATCTCCGTTGCTCCGGAGTGCGGTTGCAGCGGGCTGTCACCTGCACACAATGCGCAATGCTCCAGCGTGCGCACCACGGTTGTGCCCACCGCCACAATGCGCCGACCCTCGCTGCGTGCGCGATTTAGAGCTTCGGCCGTTGCTTCGGGCAGGGTGTACCTCTCACGGTGCAGACGCACGTCTTCTACGCGCTCCACCCGCAGTGGAGCAAAGGTTCCCAGGCCGACGTGCAGCGTCACATGCGCAATCTCGACACCTTGGCTGCGCAGCGCATGCAGCGTCTGAGCCGTAAAGTGCAGTCCAGCCGTGGGCGCGGCCACGGATCCATGCTCCCGCGAGTACACGGTTTGATATCTTTCTCGATCGGCAGCTGCATCGTCCCGGTGGATATAAGGTGGCAGGGGCATATGGCCGATGCGTTCCAGCGCCGCGATGAAGTCGGATGCTGGCGCAAAGCGCAACAGGCGCTCGCCAAACTCGCCGCGCTCCAGCACTTCCGCTTCAAGCTCAATCTCGCCGGTAGGACCCGGGAATACGAGATGCTCGCCGACGCCGACCTTTCTGCCGGGCCTGACCAGCGCGCGCCAGTCCAGCGTGCCCGCTGGTTCTGTCAGCAGCACTTCAATCAAGCCGGTCGGCAGTTGCCGCTCACGGACCGTGGTGCGGCGTGCGTATAACCTTGCCGGAATCACCCGGCTGTCATTGAGCACGAGCAAATCTCCCGGCCGGAGCAGGGAAGGAAAATCCGCAAACTGTACATCGCGTATCTCACCGGTCGCGCGGTCCATCACCAGCATGCGACTCTGGCCACGTTCCTGCGGCGGCTGCTGCGCGATCAGCTCCGTGGGCAGCTCAAAGTCAAAGTCAGCGACGCGCAATCCACTCATTTCGCCGCCTTTCCAAAGTAGGCAAGCGCTCGCAGGCGGGCGCGCTCTAGTGCAGCGTTCAGTTGCTCCCGCTTCGGTTCAAACTCTTCCGCAGGCATATCTGCCGCAACCTGCGTCCACTGTGCCCAACTCACGCAGATGCGGGTGAAGGGCTTCGGCACCAGAAACCTGTCCCAGGAGCGCATCACCCATGCCCGTTCGGGCTCCAGGTGAAACACGCCGATTGGCGCTCCGGTAACCTGTGCCAGCTTGATGGGGCCCATCTTCGTTTTGTAGATGGGGCCGCGCGGACCGTCGGCGGTGAAGATCGCCGTTCGTCCTGACTCGATGACGCGCGTCAGTCCTAAAAGCCCCTCACGCGCTCCGCGAGAGCTGGAGCCGCGCACGGCATCGTAGCCAAACATGCGCAAAATTCGCGTAATCAGCTCGCCGTCAAAGCTGCGGCTGATGAGAATGACCGCATGAG
>JAJXXG010000988.1 GCA_021781255.1 Acidobacteriota bacterium | reverse complement strand
AACACAGGTTACAACGATCCAGGGCTGTATTTTCCAAACCGCAAGGATCGCGCCGTCAAAGTCCGTTTTTGTTTGGCGGCAAGAGGAAGAGCGTGTTGCGAGACGAATCTGTCTTTTCGTCCGGCAAAGCGTTCTTCGAGTCTTTTCCCCAGGTCCAGTACATGCCCACGTAGGCGTAGTTTTCGGTTTGTCCGGCAACGGAGTGGCCGTAGCAAAACAGAAACTGCTCGTTGGGATTGTGTTTGAGGTGGTAATAGCCGCCCAGGTCAATCATTGTGGACGCTTGCGTCTGCGGCGTCGCGAATCCTTCCTTGCCGTGTGAAAAGACTTCGCCGCCGAGTTCCAGCCGGTCGCCCGGAAAGGTGTATTTCAGCAGGAATCCGCCGTAGGGGAAGTCTCGATAGCCGGTCTGCGGAACCACCGTTTCGCCCGCGCCGCCGTCCAGCAGCCAGCGACCGATGTTCTTTTGCAGCCAGACGGGCAGTCGATACCAAACCTTCCCCACTCCAAGGCCCTTGCCGTAATTGCCAGTGGGCATCTCGAACATGGTGAATGTG
Organism: Acidobacteriota bacterium; assembly: GCA_021781255.1. Next base: position 8,292 of record JAJXXG010000988.1, on the reverse strand, counting down.
CCAATCTGCGGCATGCGCTTGCTCTCTTTGATGCAGGCAATCTTGGCGCCCAATTCCATGTCGGTGAGTCCGAAGGCGCTGGGGCCGGTTCCGCCGGGCGCAAAAATGGAATTGTTTGACGGATTGATCGAGCCCCACGGCAGAATGGCATGCAGCTGCACGCGTGGAATCGCGCCCCAGTTGAATTCAAAAGCCGGTTCGATGGAGTCCATCTCAGCCGGCGTTCCGTCCGCGGAGCCGAAGACGTAGAGCTCGTAGTGATGCAGGTCGACGGGAACCGGGTCGTCGATTTGATAGGGAGGGCCTTGCGCGCAAAGCCGGGGAACGGCGAGAGCGCAGAGTAAGCACAGAGCCAAGCCTGGAATAATGCTGGGGACTTTCATCGACGCTCCGCGATAAGGGGACCGCGCGGTCTTATTAAAGGTGGATGCTAGAGGCTGAACGCCGTGCCGGTCAAACCGGCATTTCCAAATTGATCGCGCTTTCATCGGCGTCGGCTACATGCGCCGGATAGGCAGCCGCAGCGAGAATCTGCGCCGGAAGCGCATCGGGATTGAGCGCGATGGGCGCGAGAAGCTGCTCAAGCTCTTCGGCGCTGAGCGCCTGAACCGGTGCGGCCCACTGCGCAAGGTCCTGCTGCTGCGCGTTTTGCTGAAGCAACCGGAGAATCAGATGCCGGCTAAGTTCTTCTTTACCAACTCGCTCACAGCGCGTCCGTCGGCCCGAACGCCGGCAGCCTGCAATTTGGCCTGGACCGCTTTCATGGCCGCGCCCATCTCTTTTTGCGTGGGTTTGTGGCCAAGCGCGGTTTCTAGCTCGGCGAGGGCTTGCGAAACCAGCGCGGCGAGACCGGCTTCGTCCAGCGCCTTGGGCAGAAACTCCTCGATGACGACAATTTCTGCCTGTTCTTTTTGGACGAGATCGGGGCGATTTCCCCTGGTGAATTGCTCGATGGAATCACGGCGCTGCTTGATCATCGATGCCAGCGCCTGCTCGCTTTCGGCCTGCGTCAGCGGGGCGCGCTTTTCGATGGCCTTGTTCTTGAGCGCGTTCTTGATGAGGCGCAGCGTGCCGGTGCGTTCGGCGTCGTGCGCCTTCATGGCGGTGACGATCTGTTGGCTGATGACGGTTTCAAGTGCTCCTGCGTCCATAGTTCAGCTCCTGGCTGCCAGCTTCTGGCTGGTTGTTGGCTGCTCGGGCTTTGTGGTGTCCCATCATTGAGGCAAAAATAGAAGCGCCGCAAGCAGGAGACATCCAAAGAGTGCCGGTCAAGAAAGAATTGTATCGACGAATACAAGTTAGATGCACGAGGCGCGCGAAGGATGCCGGGACTCGGAATTTCGATTTTGCAGGATGAAATCGATTGCTCTGCGCGCGCAGAACTTTTGTCTGATTTGCGCATTTATAGAAATTGAAGACGAGAGGTGATGAGTCATGAAGTGTTGGAGAGCAATCGTCGCGATAGCTGCCTTGGGACTGTTTGGGATGCGGGTGTTCGGCGCGGATGTTCCCAATCCCACGCAGCCTGCAAACTTCCCCGATCCCGGCACGGTGAACTACATCCAGGGTGCAGCGAATCTCGATGGCAAGGCGTTAACCAACAGCCACGTGGGAACCGAGGAACTTAGCACCGGCCAGGAGCTGACGACGGGCGCGGGCAAGGCGGAGATTCTGCTCACGCCGGGAATTTTTCTGCGCGTAGGCTCAAACAGCGCGGTGAAGATGATCTCGCCAGACCTGGAGAAGACACAGGTTGAACTGGAACGCGGACGGGTCGGCGTTGAGGTGGACCAGATCTTCCCGGAAAACATGGTCCAGATCTTCGACAACGGCGTGACCACGCAACTGATCAAGACCGGCTACTACGAGTTCGACGCCAACCCTTCTGAGGCAAAGGTGTTCGAAGGCCAGGCCGAAGTGGAAGTGAGAAACGGCAAGTGGGAGAAGGTGAAGGGCCACCACGAGATGGCGCTGGTGACGGACGAGGGACACGAGAAGACGTATGACTTCAACTCCCACCCCAAAGACGACGGACTCTACAACTGGAGCCGCCTGCGCTCGGAGTATCTGGCTGAAGCCAACAACCAGATCGCGGGAGAATACGCCGGTATGCCGGGCTTCAATCCGGGCTGGTACTGGGATCCGTCGATGTGGGACTATACCTACCTTGGCTTGGATCCGTTCTATAGCCCGTTCGGATGGGGCTTTTATCCCTGGGGCGGATTTTATGGAGGGTATGGCTTCTACGGAGGAGGTTATGGAGGAGGCTACTATGGCCGTGGATTTCAGAGTGGCTACGGGTTCCACGGCAATGGTGGACGCGGATTTACCGGAAGCGGCCACGCCTTAGGCGGCGGCGGATTCCACGGTGGTGGCGTGGGGTTTGGCGGCGGTGGAGGCGGCGGATTCCATGGCGGTGGTGGTGGCGGAGGGTTTGGCGGCGGTGGCGGCGGCGGATTCCATGGCGGTGGTGGTGGCGGAGGGCGGCGGTAACGCGTTTCTCCCTCAGCTCCGCCCCAGCGTCTATGAATCCAAGTGGTTATTTGCTTAAAGAGTTGCCGCCTCGAACGGCGCGGCAGGAGGGGCAAACATCGAGGGCAAGTTCCGTTAACAACGTGTGAGAATCGCTGCCAGAAAGTGGCCGAGCCGGAAGGGGCCCGGCCATTTTCTTGTTTGTATAGGTATATTTTGACGAAAATAATCACAAAAACCACAGGTTTGTGTATTATGTGCTTAGCGGTCTTACTCCCTGGAGTTCCCGCCAGCCGAAATTCCACTTCTGAGACGAGGAAAAAACCACATGATTCACAAGACACGGCTTTATACACCCGGACCGACGCCGCTGCTTCCGGCGGCGCAGTTTGCCATGGCCGCCGCCGACATGCACCACCGCACGCCGGAGTTTCGCGCCCTGTTTCAAAAGGTTCTGGCGCAGTTGAAGGTTTTTGTTGGCACAAAGAATGACGTGCTTCTGATGGCGTGTTCAGGGACGGGCGCTATGGAGGCGTCGGTCTCGAATCTGACCTCGCCGGGCGACAAAGTGCTGGTGCTCTCGGCCGGAAAATTTGGCGAGCGCTGGACGGGCCTGACGAAGGCATTTGGCTGCGAGCCGGAAGTGGTGACGGCGCCCTACGGCCAGACCTTCGACATGGCGCAGGTGAAGGCCGCGCTCAAGCCGGAGCACAAGGCCGTGTTCCTGCAGTCCACCGAAACCTCGACCGCGGTGCGGCACGATGTTGAAGCCGTAGCCAGGCTGCGCGATGAAGTGGCGCCCAACACGCTGCTCATCATCGACGGAATCACCGGCCTCGGCACGACCCACTTCGACGTGGACGCCTGGGGCATCGATGTTCTGATAGGCGGCTCGCAGAAGGCGGTCATGATGCCGCCGGGCCTCGCCTATTTGAGCGTGAGCGAGAAGGCATGGGCGGCGATGGAAACGTCGAAGAATCCGCGCTACTACTTTGACTTGCGCAAGGAACGCAAGAACGCAGTGAAGGGCGAGAGCGCGTACACGCCGGCTGTGGCGCTGGTCGCCGGACTCGGGGCGGCACTCGATTACATTGCCGGGCAGGCGGGCGGCGACATGGAGAAGGGCCGCATCGCGCTGGTTGACAACGCACAGGTAAACGCGGCGGCCACGCGGGCCGGTCTCACCTCGCTGGGATTTACGCTGTTTGCGCCCACGGCTCCGGCAGCGGCGGCCACGGCGGTTGCGGTGCCTGAGGGGATGGACTCGAGCGATGTGGTGAAGACGCTCAAGAGCCGGTTCGCGCTGGTGGTGGCTAACGGGCAGGGCGAGATGAAAGGCAAGATCTTCCGCGTGGCGCACCTGGGCTTCTTTGACTATCTCGACACCGTTGCTCTCCTCGGCGCGATGGAGCACATTGCCAAGGACACGCTGGGGCTGCCGGTCAAGTTCGGGCAGGCCGTGGCCGCGGCGCAGGAAGTGTATGCGAAGGCAGTCGCCAGCTCTTAGCTTCTGGCTGCCAGCTTGTTTGCCGCCCGTTGAGCAGCGTGCCGTCTCACCTTTGCGGCTGAAATAAGCCGCAAGGATGGGGCACCCGGCATCAATGGAAGATTTGCGGTTCTTGTTTGTGAGCTTTCAGCTAGGAGCTGTATTTCAATGCCAGACCTCACTTTCGGAGAAAAGCTGCTGATCGCGCGTAAGCAGCTCGATCTCTATCAATACGAAATGGCTGAGCGACTGGGGGTTCATCCCAACTCGCTCACCAAGTACGAGCGCGGCGAAGGCAAGCCGCACGCGGCGGTGGTGCGCATGTTCGATTTGCTGTGCGAGCAGCAGGGCATTCGCTTTGATGAGTATGAGGGCAGTGAAAAAAGCAAGGGAGCAGCGATGAAGATCGTACTGGCGGAGAAGGTCTCTCCGGCGACACTGGCCGTGTTTGCGGCCGAGCCGGGATGGGAAGTGAAAACGCACGATCAGTTGCCGGAGGGATTGCCTGCGGCGCTGGCCGACGCCGACGCGCTGGTGGTACGCAGCGCTGTGCAGGTGGACGACGCGCTGATGGCGCACGCGCCCAAACTGCGCGTGATTGGGCGCGCCGGAGTGGGCGTGGATAATATCGATGCCGAAGCGGCTACGCGCCGTGGCATCGTGGTGATGAACACGCCGGGCGCGAACGCGGTGGCCGTGGCGGAGCTCACCATCGGCCAGATGATCGCGCTGGCGCGCAAAGTGCCCGCGGCGAATGCGACCATGCACGCCGGCAAGTGGGAGAAAAAATCGTTGCAGGGATCGGAGCTGCGCGCGAAGACGCTGGGTATTTTAGGGCTGGGCAAGATCGGCCTGGAAGTGGCGAAGCGCGCGCGCGGATTCGGGATGGAACTCATCGGCAGCGATCCGTTTGTGTCGGCGGCGGTGGCGCGCGAGAACGGCATCGCGCTGGTTGCCGTGGAGGAGCTGTTTGCGAGAGCCGACTATCTGACGCTGCACGTGGGCCTGACGCCACAGACGAACGGTATTATCAACGCCAAAACGCTGGCGATGATGAAGAAAGGCGTGCGCATCGTCAACTGCGCGCGCGGCGAGCTGGTCTGCGAAGCGGATCTGGCGGCGGCGCTCAAGAGTGGGCAGGTAGCCGGAGCGGCGCTCGATGTTTTCAGCGTGGAACCGCCGAAGGAGTCGCCCTATTTTGCGCTCGACAATGTGATTCTCTCGCCGCACATCGCCGGCTCAACGTCTGAGGCGCAAGAGGCGGTGGGTGTGCAGATTGCGCAGCAGGTGTGCGCGTACTTGAAGCTGGGCGTGGTGCAAAACGCTGTGAATGTGCCGTCTTTGAGCCACGAAGAGTATGTGCAACTGGCGCCGTACATCGACTTGGCCGGGCGGCTGGGCGCGTTCCTGGCGCAGGCGGGCAAGGGCGGCATTGAGTCCATCGCGCTGATTTACAGCGGCGCGCTCATCGAGGCCAAGACCGAACTGGTGCGCAACGCAGCCATCGCGGGACTGCTCGAAGGGTCGGAAAACGTGAACCGCATCAACGCGTCGGCGGTGGCCGAGGAGCGCGGCATTCGTGTGCACGAGGAAAAAGAAGAGAGCTTTCGCGGCGGGGCGGCGACGGTGCTCACGGTGGTGCTGCACACGGCGTCGGGCGAAAGCCGCGCCAGCGCGACAGTGCTCCACGATTCGCAGCCGCGACTGCTGGCGTTCGACGGCATCGACATCGAGACCCCGCTCGAAGGCACGCTGCTGGTCTCCCGCAACTGGGACGTGCCTGGCGTCATCGGCCGCATCGGAACCATTCTCGGACAGCAGGGCGTGAACATCGCCAACTTCGCGCTGGGGCGCGAGCGCCTGAGTCCGAATGCCGCCAAGAGGCCGGTGACGGCGCTGGCTGTCGTACAGGTCGATGAGCCGGTTTCCGAGTCGGTGATCGAGGCGCTCAACGTGATTGATGCGCTGCTCGAGGCGCGACTGGTAAAGCTGCCCAACGGGAAGTGATCACCTGCGGTGGGGCAGACGGCGTTTGCGCGCCAGGGGTTCTGCCCACCTATTTCGTGGGGTCAGTGACGCGGCCCATGAACAGGATCCCGCCCGATTTGTTGTCGCGAATCAGGAACAGGAAGGGATGATCGGCAGTGAAGGTGATGGGCGGCGGCTCATCCCGCATCGCCGTGGCCTTCATAATCATCCCTGTTGCCGCCGCGGCTTCGGTGCCTTTTTCATCCACGCTGATGTATGCCTTGTGAATAGCTGCCGAGATGAAGAGATCGCGCCCGCCGGTCATCCCGGAAAAGTCCGCTGCGTTCTGTTCAAACGCCTGCTTCAGTCCCATCTGCGTGAGCGCGTCATTAAGCTCAAACGCCGAGGTCATCTTGAATTTGGGAAAAGTGAGATGAACCTTGTCGGAGTACTGCAACTGGGCGAGCCATTTCTGTAGATTGGCTGCCGTGAACGATTTTTCCAGTGCAGGCAGGCCGGCGACGTCCTTGGGAAGGAAGACGATCATGGATAATTCCCTGCTTTTGTAGGGAATCTCCAGCGTTTGAAAACTACCGCCGTCGAAGTATGTGTAATTGCCGGTGCGGTACATGAGCGGCGCCTTGACGGTTTGCGTCGCAGAGAGATGGAAATCTTCGTTCTGCGTGTAGGAGACTGGAAACGGCTCATCCCAGTCGCCCTTGAAGTAGATGGCGTTGGTGAGGACCATGCGTGTATCTGCGGTGACGGAGCCGGGCCCCAGCAAGTCAGTGATCTTTTTGGCGGTTTGCTGCTCGACCCACTGGTTGATGGTGGCGCGAACAGCATTGGGATCGGCTTTGAAATCGACGGGATGGAATCCGGCCGCGTAGTTGGTCTCGACCAGCAGGAGATAAGCAGGAAGAAACTCTTCGTCCTTCTCGGCCCAGAGCGCGTCGGCCACGTGCAATTCATAGCCCGTATGCGCTCCGTTGAGGCTGGCGAGCAGCGCGCCCATGGCCGGATGCAAACGATCCGGGGGCAGCGTGAAGTGGAGCGCGTCGGCCATCTCAGTTGCCGTTTGACCGCGCGCGCCGGCATAGGCCATGGCGAAGGCCGTGGAGATGCTTGCCGGCGAGAACAGGAGATTGCCGTTCTGCTGGCTCAGTTGCGCGTAGAGGTCAATGGCGAATGCGTTGTTGCCCTGGACGAGCGCCGCCTGATCGGAGCTGGTTGAAAACGGCTGCACAGCCAATGCAGAATGGCCGCCCATCGCGATGAGAAGCGCGCAAAGCAGTAGCTTCATGGAACCCCCTGAGCCGCAGGCGCGAATCAAAATCGAGCCCGGAGCCTTCGCGCCAAATGACTTGCAATGATCGGCCTGTTTCGCGGCCCTGGTCAGGTTGCGGCGAAGAGGCAGTTATCCCATCAATCCCTTGTGCCCCAGCCAGCCGCGCACATATGAGATCTGACCCAGATGCAGGGTCTCGTGCGTGGCAAGGAAGTTGACGACACCGCTTACCTTGCCGTCGGGGCTCGGAGGGCCCTGTGTAGAGGGCTGCGCAAGCGCGTTCTCTGACACGCTTTCGAGCGCGCCGGCCAGCATCCCTGAGACCTCGCGCCAGGCGTCCATCAGCGCGCCGGGCGATGGATAGGAAGCGCCGTCCTCGCACTTGGCGCCGCGCCCAAACAAGTCCAGCCACGGCTGCGACCACTCTGTGCCCAAGCGGCCAAGCAGCTGCTTGCGCGTCCAGATTACATGACCGGCGATCCACGCAATGTGGTTGGTTTTTTCGTTGGGTCGACGCAGCCATTCTTCCGGCGAAAGATCGCTGACCATTTTGGTGAGGGAATCGGAGTTGAAGCGATAGTTATCTGCGGCGCTTGCGATGACTGCCGGAATAGGCATGGGAACTCCTCGATGTGTTGGGTTAGAGGTTTACGCGCGGCTCAGGTAAGAGCCCTCGCTGGTGTCCACACGGATTTTTTCACCCTCGTTGATGAAAGGCGGCACCTGGACGACGAGGCCTGTTTCTGTCTTGGCCGGCTTGGTAACGCTGGAGGCGGTGGCCGACTTCAGTCCCGGCTCGGTTTCGACCACCTGCAGCTCTACAGTTTGCGGCAGCTCAATTCCAACGGGCTGCCCATCAAAGTAGCTCACCTTGATCTGCAGATTTGCGGTGAGGTATTCCACCGCGTCGCCGAGCGTGGCGCTCTTGAGCACGGTCTGCTCGAAGTCCACGGGATTCATAAAATAGTAATCGTCGCCGTCGGCGTAGAGGAACTCCATGGCGATTTCGTCCACGACCACCTTTTCAATGGCGTCGGCGGAGCGGAAGCGGTGCTCGAACATGGCGCCGGACTTGAGG
>JAJXXG010000227.1 GCA_021781255.1 Acidobacteriota bacterium | reverse complement strand
TTTGTAAGACCGCTGCCAGGCCAAGCAGGCTTGGGCCTACAGCAAGGACGCGCGGATCGCTGGTGTAAAGCCGAAGCAGCGGCCCCGGCACGACAAGAAACGTGAGGGCAGCCATCAGCATGAACGATGTGCCGAGGCCGAGGGCAAGCCAGCCTGCACGGCGGGCCTTTTCCGCGTCGTCTGAACCAATCGCGTGGCCTACACTGACGGCTGCGGCCGAGGAGATGCCGAGCGGCACCATATAACTGACGCTGGCGTAATTGAGCGCGATGGTGTGAGTGGCCAATGCAACGGGTGTGAGCCAGCCGGCGGAGATGGTGGCCGTGTTCCACGCGCCGACTTCAAGCAGAATCTGGCCGGCGGCCGGCGCACCGATGCGCACGAGGTTGCGGATTTTCTCAAGGCTGGGGCCAGCCCAGTGGTGAAAGAGCGGGTGGCCACGTTTGCGCTCATAGCGCCAGGCGAAAGCGAGCATGCCGACGGCCATGCCGAGGCGCGCGATGCAGGTGGAAAGCGCTGAGCCGCGCACACCCATTGCAGGAAATCCCCAGTGGCCGTAAATGAGTATCCAGTTGCCGCCCCAGTTGAGCAGGTTGGCAAGGACGTAAGTGATGGTGATGACGCGGACCTCGCCCACGCCCTGCAGATATCGCCGGGTTCCACCATAAAGCAGCAGCGGCAGCGTGCTCCAATTGAGCAGGCGCAGGTACTGACCCGCAGGAGTGGCGACGGCTGGATTGATGCCGAAATGATGGAATCCGTAACTGGCGGCAAAGACCAGCAGCATGAGAGGCACGGTGGCGATGCAGGCCAGATAGACTCCCTGCGCCAGCCATCGGTGGCACTCGTCGTGATCGCTGCGGCCGTAGGCCTGCGAGACGAGGGTATCGAGGCCGAGGAGCAGGCCGATTCCAAAGAGCGACGGCGTGTAATAGACGGCGTTGCCCAACGCGACCGCTCCGATGGCGACCGGGCCCATGCGACCGACCATGATAGTGTCCACCACGCCCTGCGCCATCCAGCCGAGTTCACTGAGCACGACCGGAATGGCGAGCGCAACCATGGCACGCAACTCAGGCTTCCATTTGGGCTGGGGACGGATCATTTTTCTACTTTACATGCAGAAATGGCGGCCTTTTGAGGGGCCGCCATTCAGGATTTACTTCACTTCGCGTTCAGCTTTCTCGCGACTCCGGCACCGTGGGCCGCAGCGTGACGGCTTTGGTGGTGATGGAAAGATTGGCCGAGGTAAGATTCGGGCCATCCCATCCATCCTTTGAGGCCATGATCTTGATTTCACCCGGATGCTTGGTGGCCTGCACGATGAGTTGCGCGTAACCGTTGAAGAGCGAGCGCATGGGCTTCTTATCGCTCTCCTGGCAGTTAGGGTCGCCGTTGCCCACGCCGAGGAAATTGCCATCTCCGGAGATGTGGAAGGCGATTTGGTTGTTTGCGATGGGTACATTGCGGCCCTGCGCGTCGACCCCCTCGACGGTGATGACCGCTACGTCTTCGCCGTCTGCATTGATGGTAGAGCGGTCGGCAGTGAGTCGAATTGCCGTAGTAGGGCCGGTGGTTTCGCGCTTTCTGGTGACTACTACTTTGCCACCGCGGATGCCTCGAGCCTCGATGTATCCGGGCTCATAGCGCACCTTCCACTCGACGTGGCCAAGGTGTGGCACCTTTTGTCTGCCCTGACTTTTACCATTCACAATGAGCTCTACTTCCTCGAGGTTTGAGTAGACCCAGACGGGGATCATGTCGCCTTCCCTGCCCTCCCAGTTCCAGTGCGGGAAGACGTGAATCATTGGCTCCTTCCCCCACCATGCTTTGTAGTAGTAGAAGTAGTCTTTCGGGAAACCGCACATATCTACAATGCCGAACTGCGAGTTGATGGAGGGCCAGCCGTAAGGAGTGGGTTCGCCGCGGTAGTCGAAACCGGTCCAGGCAAAGCCGCCCGCCTCCCACTCGCGCGTGCCATAGAATTTCCACCACTCCTCGGGCGTTTCGCCCCACGGCACCACACCATTGTAGGAATTGACTGTGTTACGCAGCGGATCCGTAGAGTAGACGCCTCGCGTGGAGATGGCACTGGAGGTCTCCGAGCCATAAAGTGCACGCTTGGGATGCTCTGCATGAAACTTGTCAGGGAATTGCAGCTGGTAATTGAATCCAATGATGTCGAGTGCATCGGAAATACCCTGCTCGTTATTGCCGTTGACGGCAGCGGAGACGACGCGCGTGGGATCAAGCTCATGGCAGTGGCGCACCATGGTGGAGGCGATCTTGAAACCCTCCTCGGCCATGGGGCTCTGGAGTTGCCATTCTTCATTGCCGATGGACCAGATAATGATTGAGGGCGAATTGCGATAGCGCTTAACCATGACTTCAAGCTGTGCAAGGCCCTCAGGGTTGGAGCTCATCTGGCGGGTCTCGCACATCATCATCATGCCCATGCGGTCGCAGGCCTCCACCCACTCCGGCGTGGGCATATTGTGCGAGGTACGCACGGCATTGCAGCCCATTTCGCGCAACACGCCGAGACGGAACCATTGCAGACGATCAGGCAATGCAGCACCTACACCGGCGTGATCCTGGTGGTTGCAAGTGCCCTGAATCTTGATGGACTTACCGTTCAGCGAGAAGCCCTTGTCTGCATCGAACACGGCCGTCCGGACGCCAAACTGCACGCGCTCGGCATCGCGTGTTGTACCTCCAGATTCAACAGTGACAATGGCCGTATAGAGATTTGGCTCGTCGACTGACCAGAGCTTTGCATTGGGGATGCGCGCCGTGGCTGTATACTCCGTTTCGCCGTCAACGGCAACTGATTTTGCAGGGGCCTCCGCAGTGGCCACAGTGTTGCCGTCTGCATCCTGGATTTTCCATGTGACTCTGGCGTCTTCAGCCTGCTTGCCGTCGTTCTTCACCACAGTTCGAAGCGCCAGCTCGGCGGACCTGCCGCGCGGCGTGCTGCGGACGTAGCTTTCCCACTTACCCAGATGCAGAGGGTCCATTTTGGTAAGCCATACGTGACGATAAATGCCTGCGCCCTCGTAGAACCATCCGTCACCAAAAGCCGCATCCACGCGCGCGACGATGTAGTTCTTCTTGCCAATGGCGAGGAAATCAGTCAGATCAAAACGGAACGGTGCGTAGCCGTTGTTGTTGCGGCCGATGAAGCAACCATTGACGAATATAATGACGTCACGAAAGACGCCGTCGAATTCAACCCAGACACGCTTGCCCTTGTCGCTGGCCGGAATGTCGAACTCGCGCCGATACCAGCCGACGCTGCTCTCGGGATAGCGGCGGCCGATAGGTTTGAATCCGTGCGAGAGCTGAATTTTGTCATCAACGAAGGGGAGTTCCACCGCCCAGTCATGCGGTAGATTGAGCTCGCGCCATTTGGAGTCGTCGTAGCCGGCTTTTGCGAAGGCAAAATCGCCGGTCTTGGCAAAGTCGCCCTGGCCCATACCGAAACCAAGATCCTTTGCAGGGTCGTCGAGATTGCCGAAGGTAAACTTCCAGCCAAAATCGAAGAGGAGATGCTCACGCGGAGCAACAGCAGCTAGCGCCTCAGCGCTTGCAGCCTGCGGATAACCTGCAAGCATAGAGGCGGTGCGGCCCCATGCGGAGCGCGTGACCAGTGCCGAAGCAGAAAGTGCTGCAGCCGAGCCGAGCAGTTCACGACGAGAGATACCAGGCATTGGAAGTCCTTTTCGGAAGATGTCTCGCAGTAGGCAGCCCAGCGGCGGCCAGCGGCGAGTAAAGCGCAAGCATATATCAGTTGTCTTTCAGAAGTAAACGATTTCAATTTGACCGCTTCTGTGTGATTCGAGAGACCAGCAACCCCACATGCACGCACGCGAACGAACCGCCCATCTATGTTAAATTCATAAGGGCAAGTACCCTTATTGGAGAGATGGCCGAGTGGTTGAAGGCGCACGCTTGGAAAGCGTGTTTAGGGGAAACTCTAACGTGGGTTCGAATCCCACTCTCTCCGCCATAGCCTCTTCAAGCACATTCGATCAATAGCCCATTCAGATGACGTATAAGATTGAATCTTAAACGTTTCTCTCCTACTTGGCCGTCCATGAATCCAAGATGCGGGCCGGAAACCGTTGTGGACATTTCTGGAATCTTTTGATTTTGCTCTTCGGTATCTTTCGAATCCAGGATGGAAGCGAGGAAAATTCGCTTCGTGTCAGATGGGGCTTCGTCTCTCCACCTTTTGCGTGTTGACATTGAGTGGGAAACACCCAGGTCACTCATAGACACCGCAAATCGGATTCCATGCGGTTGCCGACGTAGCCGGACCTTTGACGCATTCTGGGCTCAGGTCAAGTTACTACGCGTCTGGTCAATAACCCTAGTGCCTAGTCGATGCAAGCACTGGTCTGAAGTCAGCTGTTGGCAGCAGGTTTAATCAACAGAAGCAACGTTTCCTTGCCAAAACATGAGTGCCCAACCTGCGACTTTAGTCACTGCGCTTTGCAGCCTGCTCAGTTTTGATGAAGTCATGAACCCGCCACTTGAAGTCTTCGATTTCGACGAGCGTCCCTTCCTTGCTATCTGGGAGGTAACCCAGGCCTGTGACCTGGCGTGCGTGCACTGCAGGGCTGCTGCACAGCCACTGCGTCATCCCATGGAACTGACTACGGACGAGGGTAAGCACCTGATCGATCAGATTGCGGCCATGAACGTGCCCGTCTTTGTGCTCACGGGTGGCGACCCGATCAAACGGCCTGACCTTTTTGAACTGATCGCGCACGCTCGCGGAATGGGCGTCCGCGTTTCGCTAACTCCGAGTGCCACGCCACTGCTTACGAGTGATATCGTCTTACGGTTAAAAGAAGCAGGACTGGCGCGACTTGCGGTAAGTCTCGACGGTGCAAGCGCGCGAACTCACGATGCCTTTCGCGGCATGGCAGGCTCCTTTGCGCGCACACTCAGCGCGATTCGTTGGGCGAATGAAGCCGGGTTGCCGGTACAGATCAACACGACTTTCAGCCGGCGGAATATTGCGGAATTGGATGAAATGGCGGAACTAGTTGAAAGCCTCCGCATCACTCTGTGGAGTGTCTTCTTCCTGGTGCCCACTGGACGCGGCAAGCTCGACGATCTGCTGAACGCCGAGGAATTCGAGAATGTATTTGCGCGAATCTATCGTCTCTCGAAGACTGCGCGATTTGACATCAAGACCACAGAGGCGCAGCATTACCGGCGCTACACCTTGCAACAAAGGGCCGCAGAGCGCAAAGCCGGTTTGGTCGCAGATCTGAGGCCTGAGAAAATGACCGATTCCATTGGACGTGCGCCGCGCGGGCTGAATGACGGTAAGGGTTTTCTGTTTATCTCCCATACCGGCGAGGTTTACCCCAGCGGATTTCTGCCTCTTACAGCCGGCAACATTCGCCGTGAATCGCTCGCTTCCATCTATCGTGATTCACCGCTTTTCCGCAGCCTGCGTGACTCCGCGCAGCTCGAAGGAAAGTGCGGGCACTGTGAATTCAAGGACATTTGTGGTGGCTCACGCGCTCGCGCCTACGCACTCACTGGCAACCCCATGGCTGAAGAGCCCCACTGTTCATACGTGCCCAGAGGCTATACGATGCCCCCGCCGTCCATTCGTACAGCCACCACGCTCCACGTTCTCCAGGGTGCATGATATTTGTAGTCCCAAGAGCGGCGTTGGTGAAGTGGCTCTCATACAGGCGCGGGCAGAGCGAGCCTTCGAGAGGTGGTATCGATGAGCATACAGATAGGGGCGAAGCCGGACAGTGGATTTGATGATCCGCTAGGCATGCTGCAGGACTGCCACCGGCGGATTGAGCGATTTCTTCAGGTGCTGTGCGTTGTTGCAGAGCGTGCATGTGGGCGGACACTCACTGAAGAAGAGATTGCTGCCGTGACCGCGGCTCTCCATTATTTCCGGGAGGGCGGAAGCCGCCACAATGCCGACGAAGAAGAGTCGCTGTTTCCACGACTTCGTGCGGCGGAGGGGGGCCGGAGTGCGAACGAGCTTGCGCACCTTGAAGAGGATCATCGTCATGCGGGGGAATTGCACCGCAAGATTGAGGCGCTCTATGGCAAATGGATGGATGCAGGTGCGCTGAATAGCGGTGAGCAGCACGACTTGCGCTCTGCCACTACCGAACTGGCAGGAATCTACTCCGAACATATAAAGCTGGAAGAATTGATAGTTTTTCCGAATGCCGCACGTGTGCTGGACAAAGCGGCGATTGCAGCCATGGGGCAGGAGTTCAAGGAAAGACGTAGCTAAGCGATTTGATGATGAGCATTCTGAGTGTACGCTCTCTTAGTGCGTCCACTCGTTGGCATGAGCTACGAGCTGCATATACATCTGGCGCGGGATTTGCATCTGCCAGTGGCCGGTGGCCTTTGCGATGGCAACGGCGCCGAGAAAGAGAAACGCGATACCGACGGCGGTGGCAGCCGGGCCGAGGATGCGGCCTTTCCAGCGCTGAGCGGGCGAAGCGGCCTTCCGCGGGAAGACCGCGAACTGGAGCGCATTCTCAGCAGGACAGGCGGCCACGCAGGCCATGCAGGCAGTGCACTCGACGGAGCGGATCTGCACGAGCTGATCCACATGCAAGCCTGCGGGGCAGGCGCGGGCACATTTGCCGCAATCGATGCAGGCCTGGGCGTCGCGACGAATCTTGAAAGGACTGAGGAGAGAAACCAGGCCCAGCAGTGCGCCGTAAGGGCAGAGGTAGCGGCACCAGAAGTTCTGCACCAGGGTGGAGAGCAGCACCAGTAGAGCAAGGGTCACGAGCGCCGTTAGGCCCATGTCGCGAAAGAAGTTGAGCATCTTGACGTCGGCAACCATGCCGTAGGGCGAGAACATGAAGGACTGTAGCCCGGCGGCGGACATGGTGGCGATGAAAAATGCGAAGAAGCCCAAGAGAAGATACTTTAGGCCGCGCAATGGGATATCAACCCAACGCGGCAGGTGAAGCGAGCGGCCGAAGAATCTGCGGCCGGAAACCCACAGACGCTCGGAGAGTGTGCCTATTGGGCAAAGCCAGGAGCAGAAGGATTTCTTGAGGAGCAGGCTGATAACCACGAAGGCGAGGAAGAGGAACATGGCCGCGGGATGGATAACGGGGACGTGGCCGGTGGATAGGAAGTATTTCGTATTCATGAGACCGGCAATGGGCAGCCAGCCTTCAACGCCTGCAGGCCGCGGAACATAGAGCCCATGTCCACCGCGCTCAAAGTAGCGGACCCAGAGATAGAACTGGATGCCGAGCCAGAGGTTCAAGCCAACGAAGGCAACCTGGACGAGGTGACGGATGCGCTGAGAACGGTCCTGAAGCAGGCGGCGGACCAGAGTTTTTCTCGTAGTGGGCGCGGGCTGTTCGAACACGGTAGACGAGGCCATGTGCGTATTTTCCTTCTGATGAGGAGGCTAATTCAGCCCATAACGGGGCAGCAGCGACTTTGGTCACACTGGCCAAACTGACTCTTCGCTCCCTTTTCCGCAGGTAAATAATGCGAAATAAGATCGCCCTGCGATGTAATATAGATCGTAACGCGATATACCTATCATTGTTTTCTTGACCTGGGAGAAGGCACAAGTGAAGGCTGATTTAGAACACGACGTCATTCGAGAACTTGCACAATTCCGCTACAGGCTACGCTGCTTTCTACGCTTCAGTGAGCGTGCCGCACGTGCATGCGGTATCACGCCACAGCAACATCAGCTCATGCTGGGGGTCGCCGGATTTACTACCTCCGGCTCGGCTACCATCTCCGAGCTGGCAGAATTTCTGCAGGAGAAGAACCACTCGGTGGTTGGTCTGGTAGAGCGGGCCTCAGAGCGGGGCTTGGTTCGCAGACGAAACTCCTCAGCCGACCGTCGCCAAGTGGTGGTCACACTCACTACTCGAGGAAAAGAGATCCTTGATCACCTCAGCCGAATTCACCACGAGGAGATTCAACACCTAAGAAAAGGAATGCTTTTCAGTCGCCGCCTGCCGAGAAAGCGATCTATTGACACTTCAGAAGAGAGGGTTCGATAGAGGATACGGTTCAATGACGAGAGATTCAGCCGGTGGCAACCAAGACGGAGCGAAGAAGACAAAACACCAGCTCGCACAGCATTCGCTTATTCGACGCTATCTGCATCTAATCCGAACGGATCTATCAGACGTTTATGCGCGCGATCTTCGCAAATGGCTGGTGCTTGCGCCAATCGTCGGAATCATCACTGGACTGGCGGTTACGGCCATCGCCGTCATCATCCTGAACTGGCTTTGGCCAATGGTGATCGGTTTATATCTCCATCATCCCTGGACAATTGTTCCATGCCTGACTATAGGATTTTCAATCACAGGCTCAATCATGCAGTTTTTTACGCCGGACCCAAACGAGCACTCAACCGAAGAAGTCATCCGGTCTTACCATGAGCACGAAGGCAAGATTGATGTACGTTGGTTCTTTCCGAAGATTGTTGCAGCCATTACAACAGTAGGTCTTGGTGGAAGTGCCGCGCTGGAAGGACCCAGCATTTATGGTGGAGGCGCCATCGGATCGTGGCTTTGGGCACACTTGCGCCGCTTCCGCCTTACTGAACGAGAACGGCGCATCATGCTGATTGCCGGCGCGGCAGCCGGAATGTCCGCAGTCTTCCGTGCGCCGTTGACAGGAATTGTATTCGCTTTGGAAATGCCGTACCGCGACGACCTTGCACATGAAGCCCTTGTTCCGTCGTTGATCGCGTCGGTGGTTGCGTTTGTAACCCTCAGTTCATTTCTGGGTGCGGCCCCTTTGTTCAATTTCACGGGTTCGCAGTCCTACACGCTGACAGACATCTACTGGAGCG
>JAJXXG010000732.1 GCA_021781255.1 Acidobacteriota bacterium | reverse complement strand
TCCTTGATTCTGCCCAGGAAGCGGCTTCGAATGATGCATCCGCCGCGCCACATGAGAGCGATGCCGCCCATGTTGAGGTTCCAGCCATTTTCCCTGGCGGCGGCGCGCAACAGCATGTAGCCCTGCGCGTAGGAGATGATCTTGGAGCAGTAGAGCGCGCGGCGCACATTCTCAATGAAAGCGGCGCGATCCGCGACCGGCATGTTCTGCGCGGGCCCGTTCAATATTTTTGCGGCTTCCAAGCGCTCATTCTTGAGAGCGGACAGGCAGCGCGCAAAGACCGACTCGCCGATGAGCGTGACGGGCTGGCCCGTATCGAGCGCGCTGATGACGGTCCACTTGCCTGTGCCTTTTTGCCCGGCGGTGTCCAGGATTTTATCGACGAGAGGCTTGCCGTCTTCATCTTTCGCGGCAAAAATGTGACTCGAAATCTCAATCAGATAGCTGTCCAGCTCGCCCTTGTTCCAGTCGGTAAAGACCTCGTGCAGCTCGCCGGGGGTGAGCCCCAGGCCGCGCTGCAGCAGATCATAGGCTTCGCAGATCAACTGCATATCGCCGTACTCGATGCCGTTATGCACCATTTTCACGTAGTGGCCTGCGCCGTCTTCTCCGACCCAGTCGCAGCAGGGCGTACCGTCCTCGACCTTGGCGGCGATCGACTGAAAGATCGGCTTGACGTGCGGCCACGCAGCGGGATTGCCGCCGGGCATGATGGACGGGCCGAAGCGCGCGCCTTCCTCGCCGCCTGAAACGCCGGTGCCGATGAAGAGAATACCTTTCGCGGCCAGATCTTTGGTTCTTCGGTTCGAGTCAGTAAACAGCGAGTTGCCGCCGTCGATGATGATGTCTCCCGGCTCAAGGTGCGGGAGCACGTGGTCGATCATCTCATCCACAGTGGAGCCGGCCTTGACCATCAGCATCACGCGGCGCGGACGCTTGAGCAGCCCGGCCAGATCTTCCACCGAATGCGCGCCGACGACCTGCGTGCCCTTTGCTTCGTTGGCCAGAAAGTCGTCCACCTTGGATACGGTGCGATTGAAGACGGCGACCTTGTAGCCGTGGTCGTTCATGTTGAGGACAAGGTTCTGTCCCATTACTGCGAGGCCGATCAGGCCGATATCACACGATGCTTCTGGCATGGTTTCTCCGGTAATTCTGCTTGCTGTCAACGTCACGTGCGGAACTGGCCGCGCCTGGCATGAAACAGCTACAACATTTTGCTCTCGACGCTCTGCAATGTTGCGTCGGCAGCCGCTCTGCTCCAGCCGATGCGCATGTCCTTTACATCATGGAGCGCGAATGCGCCGTCAGCTCCGCGAGGAGCCGTGACGGCAAAGAAATCCGCGCGCTCCACATCGCTGAGATAGAACGCGGGACGCGCATCGGCTGCCCGGTTGGCTATCTCAACGTGACTCATCTCCAGGTTGCGCACGTGGCGCATGTAAAAGCCGGAGGCTGAGGTGGTTCCAAACATCGTGGGTTCAGGATACTTGTTCTCCGCTTCCGGCAATTGCAGGCGCGCCGCCTCAGCCGCTGCGCCGCCGGCAGTCTCAATGTAAATGTTCGAGAGCTTGACGTCTTCAATGCAGTAGCCGGGGATGCCGCTCAGAATCGAGCTATATTGCATGGGCGCGTTATGGCACTCGAGGTTGCTGATGAGGATGCGCCGCAGCGTGCCCACTTTTGTGCTTTCCTTTGGGCCGCGCAGACGCGCGCCGAGGCGCATGAAGATTGGGCTGGAAACCAGGTCGCGCATGGTGGTGTTGGTGATGGCGATGTCCTCGAGCAGCGCGCCATCCACCGTCTCAAGCGCATAGCCGTGGCAGCCCTCGAACACGCAATTTGAAATGGCGATGTTGATGAAGCCGCCATTCGATTCCGTGCCGCACTTGATGCGTCCAGTGCGGCCCACGTGCGCATCTTCGGCGAACTTTTTGAACGTTCCATCGAGGACCGTGCCGAGTTCGTATGTGCCGGTGACCCAGCAGTTGGTGATCGTAAGGTTTCTGGTGGGTCGCGCGTAGCCGAGGGCGAAGCTCGACTTGGGGCAGATGCCATCGTCCCACGGCGAGTTGACGGTGCAATTGGAGACGCGCACGTTCTGGCAGCAGTCGATGTCCATGCCGTCGCGGTCGGTATCAATCTTGAGGTTGTCGATGGTCAGGTTGTCGACGCCTGTGAGGAGCAGGCCGAAATGCCCGCCTTTGAGAATCGAGAAATCGCGCAGGAGCACATTACGGCAATTCTTGAGCGCGATGGCCTTGTTGCCCACGCCCGCCTGCTCGGCGACATAGATCGGGTAATCCCCGCGGGGTGGCCGGTTGGCCCCAAAGCTGAGTCCCTTGCCGTAGATGAGTCCCGGCCCGGTGATGCTGAAGTCGTGAATGCCTTCGCCCCAGATGAGCGAGTTATGCCAGTGATTGTGTCCGTAGTCCTGATAGGCGTCCCATGCCGTGTTGGGTTCGGCCGCATCGTACACGCCGCCATGGTAGCCGGTTTGCTCGCCGGGCTTTGGCGACTCAGCCGCCACAATGGTGCTGCCCTGCTGGAGATACAGGTGGACCTGGCTCTTGAGGCGGATGGAAAAGCAAAGGTAGTTTCCCGCCGGAAGGAGGACCACTCCGCCGCCTGCCGCGGCAGCAGCGTCGATTGCGCGGTTGATGGCGGCAGTGTCCAACGTCTTGCCGTCTCCCGTTGCGCCATGCTTGCGGACGTCAAACACGCCCTGCGAGGCAGCCGCTGCGGCTGCAGGGTCAGTCCGCGCTGCGGCTGTGAGCGAAATGCCGGGCATGGCGGCAGCTGCTACTCCGATGCCGCCTGTGCGCAGGAAGCTGCGCCGCATTGAGTCGAACGCCTTCATGGATCCATCCTTTGCGAGCTTATGTGTGTCTTTGTTGCAGCCGACGGAAGGCAGCCGTGCATCCCTGCGCGCAAAGCGCCGGAGAAACCACCCGCTTTCATGGCACATGCCCGTGGCACTGTGCGGGCATCAGCATTTTACTTCCTGGAATTGTGACAGTCACGGTGTGAAGCAGAAATCTGCTCCCCACCGTGCGTGCTGGGGGCGGCAACCAGAAGACGGTGCGTCCGCCGATCTGCACCTGGCGGGGCAGGCTGCCCGAGGTGGTGGAGGTGATATGGCCGAAGTTGCTGGCTGTGGCGGGCCAGGGTACCGGTCAAGCCATCTGGCGGCCTGCGCCCCTGGGGCTAAGCGCAGAAGGCCGCCCGGGCCAGAGGGGGACGGGCGGCGATTAGAGCGCTTCGATGGCGTTGATTTTTCTTGAGATTTCTGCGGCCAGTGTCTCGATGTCGGGATAGAACAGACCGCGCTCGCGAACGGGAAGCTCCTGGACGAGCCGGGCAAAGGGGACGGACTGGCAGCCGGGGAATGCGGCAAAGCCTGCCGCATCGGCCATGCGGCAACTGACGTGAATCAGATCCGCCATGTCCCAGGGCGCGTCCGGCTTGTGCGGTGCATGATGGTCGGCCACAATCGGCTCGAATTCCTCGGGCAGCTTCCAGTCCGCCACGAGTCGCCTTCCCATTTCGCAGTGATCCTGGCCGAGCGTTTCGCGCTCACGTTCCAGGATGCTCTCCGGGGGGCCGGCATGCGTGGCGAGCAGTTCGGCATATTCGACGGGCTGCACGACCGCGAGGGCCAGGCGTCCGATATCGTGCATCACGCCGCAGGTGAATGCGATGTCATGGTCCAGAAACCCGGTGGAGGCCAACTGCTCGGCAACGGTTGCGCAGGCCAGGTTGTGACGCCACAGTGCCCGCATCGATGGCCAGCTAAGGGAATGCCCCAGGTAGCTCCTGACGCCGACGGTGAGGCAAAGGCCCTGCAGATGATTGGCGCCCATGACCGCAATGGCCTGCAGAATGCTGCTGATGGGAAAGCGGGGCGCATACGCAAGTGAATTGACAATCGTGAGGACCTCGCTGGCAAATGCCGGGTCCGACGAGATGAGCTCGCTCAACTGGTGGAGCTGCACGCTTTCATTGCTGGCCAACTGCAGCACCCGCAGCGCGACCTGGGAAAACGGCGGCAGGCGCAGATGCGTCCACGGCAGCCTGCTCGTCTGGTTGATTTGCTGTCCGCACTCCACGGCGGCTCCTTTTCGTCTGAGCTCTCTGAGCGGGAACGCTTTGCCCACGGCCTCCCGCTCCGGGCGAAGCGATCGCCGCCGCGTCCAGAGGGATATCCCACAAAGAGCATGTCGGCAGAAACCGGGAGTTTCTCTAGTACCTGTCTGAACCTTTTACACGGGCGCGGCCCTCACCTTGAGACCGCCGCATGCCCTAGGTTTTGTGCCCCATCCGCCCCAGCCGCGGAACGGCGATGAGCGTTACGGCAAACAGGAAGATGGAGAGGGCGATGAAGTCCATGCGGCCTTCGCGCAGGTCCTCGAAGATGAGCTTGACCGCCATGAACGCGACTGCTGCGTAGGCGATGCGGGTCATCTCCAGGCGTTCAAGGACACGCCCGCCAAAGGCCAGGGCCAGAGCCACGGAGCACACGGTGAGCGTGCGGATGAATGCCAGGTGGAAGAGGACGGGCGTGATGAAGAGCGCGACCAGGCGCAGCAGTCCTTCCACCAGTAGCGCGGCCACGGCGCAGGAGGCGAGAAAGGCGGGAACAAAGTGCAGAAGCTGCTGCTGCCAGGCTTCTCCCACGCGCTCCCGGCCAACCGCATAGCAGAGCACGGCGGAGGCGGCGACGGCAAAGATGGCCCACACCGGCCGGGGCGGCGATGGCCCGGTGAGCGCATCGGCCACAAACCCCGGGAGGCCTGCAACGATTGCGCCTGCGGTGAGATAGACGACGCCGTGCAGATCGAGAGCGACGCACTGCAGCCATACGCCGGCCGCCACGGAGAGCAGCGCAGCCAGCCCGAGGCCGGCGGCCGCCCACCCGGCAGGCAGGGTCCAGAACGCGCCCGCCAGCAGCAAGGCTGCGCTCCATGCCATGAAGACGCGGAAGTTGCGCCTTTCCGCGGCCTGGCGAAAGCGCGCGAAGGACGCGGCATAGGTGGCGCCGGCCAGCACGAGACAGCCAACGCCGAGAAGCAGCGAGGCATGTGTGGGCTGAAAGAAAAGCACGCTGGAGACTGCCAGCAGAAAGGCGACGATTGCCTGAAGCGTTTCAAACACGCTGATCGTCCGGCGCAACTGGATGGTTGCGGCGGCGACGCTGGCCGCGTTGATTGCGAACAGCAGACAGGCAGGCGCCAGCAGGGCCGCGGGCTGCAGCGGAGGGTAGTCCGCGCGCGCGTTTTCAGGCCCGCTGTACATGAAGATCATCATCCAGATCGCGAAGTCGGCGATGCCCGCGACGAGCAGACGGATGGTGCTTCCGTGGCCGAGCGCCGTGCAGTACTCGCACAGGACCAGCATGAGCAGGAGGGCTGCAATAAACGGCAGCATCACATGCGTTGCAATGGAAAGCAGGAGCGCCATGACGGCGGCTGCGCAATAGGCCACCCAGTAGGCCGGTCCCCGCGTGCGCCGCCACTCGAGTGCGGTTGCCGTCAGCACGAAGCCGGCAAGGACGCCTGCTGCTGCTGCCGGCGGCAGAAGGCTGAAGCGCAACGTAAGCTCCCACAGCATCGGGCCGAGGATCAGCGCCGAGGTGCCGGCGTAGACAGCGCCTGCAAACCGCGCGGCCCTGGTGGCCCAGACAAGCCATGCGACCGCATAGGCAACGGCGACCGCCGCGACCGCCAGCTTGGGCAGCGAGCCGGACTCCATGACGGCGCGTAGGACGTACGCCCCGGCGATGCCGAGCATTGCCCTGCCCAGCACGGGGAACAGGCCGCCTGCTTTTTCGATTGCGGAGGGTTGAGCCACCGGCGCAGGCACTGGCTGCGCGGCAGAAGCCACGAGGGCCTCGGCCGGATGCTCGAGCCTTTCGACGCGCCTCTCCAACTCATCCACGCGATGGGCGAGCGAATCCATCTGCTCGGGAAGGTCGTTCATGGTTTTCACCCGGCAGGCAGTCCAATGCCTGCACCCGGAGTACTAATCCGCGGCGACGCCTTCCGGCGCGTGTTCATCGGTCCACGGAGGCAGCAGCTTGACCAGCACCCAGAGAATGGCCAGCGGAAGCAGCGTGAGCCCGATCGCGACCAGCAAGCCCTCCTTCGTCACCAGGGCCATCTTGTAGGTCGTGTAGCCGAGGAAGCTCTTCGAGAACAACTGGCCGCCGATGACGACATTCCACCGCATGGCAAAGATGCCGATGAGCGTGAGCGCGCCGGCGACCGTGTACATGCGCTTGCGCACGATCTCTGGCAGCTTGATGACCTGCGTTATCGCAAGCAGGAGCAGCGGCGTCACGGTGCCGAGAAGTATCTGGACAATGATCTGCGAGAAGAAGAGTTTGGTGTGGACCATGAAGTCCAGGCTGCGGAAGGACTCATCTGCTTCGTAGATGCGGTGAATCAGGTCCAGCATTTCCAGGCTGAAGTCGATGATGAAGGTGTAGAAGAGGTACATTGCGATGGTGTCCACGCACTTCATATCGATTATTTTGCCGCGCAGTTTGGTCACGGCCATGTAGAGCAGCATCACGCACGCGATGCCGGAAACCATGGCGGAAAAGATGAAGACCACGGGCATGAGCGGAGAGGACCACCAGGGGTTGGCCTTGATGGACCCAAAGATGAATCCGACGTAGCCGTGAAGCAGAAACGCCGACGGGATGCCGACCACCGTGACGAGCCAACTGACGCGCTCGTCGATGTGCAGCGCGCGCGGGCTGATGTTGCTCGAACCCAGCGTCATGATCTTGTAGATGACGCGCATCAGCCCTTTTGACCTCTGCGACATCAGGACGATATCGCGGCGGTAGTCGAGCCAGATCTCAAACGTGAGCACGGCCATCAGATACCAGAGGTACACATAGCCGAACATGGCCATGGCCGAGGTGCTGTGGGGCGTGAAGTACATCTCGGGCGAGCGCCAGGGATGCCCCAGGTGGAACTGCAGCGGGAGCGGCGCCACAATCAGGAAGGCGAGCGCCGTGAGCAGCGCCAGCCTGTAGGTGGGCTTGACAGCGGTCACGTTGAACACGCGCTCCAGCGAAGCCAGAATGAACGCGCCGGCGACCAGCCCCGTGATGTACGGATAGAGAACGATCAGCACGCTCCAGTAGAGCGTCACCTCGTTCGGATACATGTAACCTTCAACACCGCTCATAGCGCTCCCCGGTCTCCTTATCGCACCGATCCATCGAGCCCGTTGTAGTACACCTTCGCGCCGGTGGCCATTTGCGGCTTCAGAATCTGCACGGCGTGAGTTCTGAGGAACTCGTGGATGGGGTCATTGGGGTTCTTCAGGTCCACCAGTTGTCGCGCTCCGGTGGGGCACGCCTCGCAGCACGCGGTCGTGAGACCCTTGGTAATCCGGTGGTAACAGAGCGTGCATTTATCCGCGACTTCCTTCTGCGGATGGATGTAGCGGCAGCCATACGGGCAGGCCTGCACACAGTATGCGCATCCAAGGCAGTACTTCTGATCCACCAGCACCACGCCATCGGGGGTGACGAATGTTGCGCCCACGGGACAGACCTGCGTGCAGGGCGAGTCCACACAGTGATTGCACAGCTTGGGAACGAAGAAGTATTTGCCCTCATCCTCTTTGGCGACGGGCGGAAAGCCTTCCTTGCCGCCGTCGGGCGAGATGACCGTCGGGTTGGTCATGTTCTCGTCCTCGACGTGATAGCGCTCGACCCAGGTGCGGAAGAAGCCATCGGGCACTTCGTTCTCTTCCTGACAGGCGCGCACGCAGTTGCCGCAGCCAATGCACTTGGGGATGTCGATGAGCATGCTCCACCAGTGCTCTGACATGGTGTAGTTGGGCGCGGCCTCTGGCGTTCCCGCCAGCACGTGCTCCCAGGCAATGGCCGCCGCCGGCAGGAGGATGAGCATCTGACGCCGTGTGATCTTCATTTCGCGCCTCCCGCGGGAATCGCCGGGCTGTGCGGCTGGTGGCAGGTTTCGCAGGGCAGCCCGGTCGAGTGCTCCTCGGCCTGCACCTGCGGAAAGTCTTTGGGCCGCGCTGCGCTGGCTGCGTGACAGCGCACACAGAGGGTTGCCGTGTCTGGCTTTTTGGGCGTGACGCTGGCCGGATCGTCGGCATGTTGCGCGAGCGGCCCGTGGCAGGCTTCGCAGTTTACATGCGCATGCTTGCCATTCTTCTTCACGTCCTGCACATCCACGTGGCATGTTTCGCATGCCTGATGGCCGGCAAAGTGAAGAGGATGCGCGGCAATTTCGTCGATGGACGCTGCGCGGTAGTGCCCGTACTTGCCGAAGCTTTTGGGAACAACGTAGCCTCGCGCCACGAGAAAAATAATGAACAGCAGAACAAAGATTCCGACAAAGCGGAAAAGATGTCCTGCATCCTTGAAGAAGCTCATCTGGCCTCGATCTCCTTCACGCCGCACAGGGAGGTCTTCCTTAACCGCCTCGTGTGATCCAGATCATGCGTGCGGATTCAAGTATTGAGGACCAGATATGGGGTGTATGTGCGATGTGTCACATGGCGGTGTGACACGTCGCACAGCGGCGAAGAGCGCGGCGCGCAGTTTGCGGCAATCTTCGCTTGTGAATGGGCGTACTGCGGGATTGGGTTGCCGGGGCCGGAGCGCAGGCTCAGCCTGCGTCTAAGCGGGGCTCAACTCAAGGATGCTCTCGTTGACCGCCATGCGCGTGAGAGTGAGCACGGTGATGTCGTCGTCCTGGCCGAAGTTGACGGCAGCCTGCGTGGCCTGAGCGGCGCTGGGGTGGCTGGCGAACAGCCTTTGCAGACGCGCGAAGCTGTAGAGCTCGCCGGAGGGGCTGCGGGCTTCAAGCAGG
>JAJXXG010000958.1 GCA_021781255.1 Acidobacteriota bacterium | reverse complement strand
CGGTCGAGTTGCGCCGCGCCATAGAGTTGATCCAACTGCTCTCGCTCCGCAGGTGAAAAGAAATCTGCCTTCTGCCTCGCGATCTCTTCCCCGCGCGTCAACGGCTCTGCGTCCACACCGACGTCTCGTCCTTGAGCCACAAGGCATACGACGAGTTGCTCGCAAGTCGACAGGTTGAATTGCAGGTCACACGCAGATTCCGGGGAGGGCTTTCCATGCTTGTTGACGCAAAACCGCCACGCCTCGGGCGGCAGTGAGCGGTGATGCGCCAGAGCATTCCTCACGAGTGCGTGCGCTGCAATGTACTCTAACCTGTGCCGGTCAAAGCGAAAACGTGATGCTCGATCGCGCTCGTCATCACTCAGCACCGCTGCGCAAGCTTGTTCAATCCGAGGATCGAGAAGATCGGCTGAATGTGCGCACCAGAGCTGAAGACCGATGCGGACGGACGACGCTGGTCCAATGGAATCTTCTTGCTTCTGCATCAGGACCTCTGCTTTCTAGCAGTGTTACCCCAGGAACGCGAAGAGCTCAAGGCCCATTTACTCTGATTCACGCCATGCGATTCGATCTGTGAAGGAACCCGGAACGGAGGAGGCAAGAGAAGCGGAGTTCTTCAAGTCTTCTCTCGAAGGGAGCAGGGAGATGTGTGTCAATGTTCCGCTATTCTGAGTTGGACATCACCATGACGTTCGATTTGGAGGTTCTGTCTTGGTTCACCGTCGCTTCGTCGATGCAGGCTCGCAGCATCTGAGCCAATTGGCGGACGTACGGCTCTGTCAGGCTTCCCTTCGGCGCAAAGGGAAGTGAGTGGAGCTGGACTCCAGCCTCTGCTATTCCATCCCAACCGCCCATGGGGTCAGTCATGCCCATCAGGCGCAATTTCGACATGAAGAGAGTGATCTTCCCCGGATAGGGGTGGATGTTGTGCTGAGCGAGCGCAGCCTCATATGCACGAGCGACCCGAAGGTGGTGGTACCTTCCGGTTGGAGCTAAATGCAAAGCACGACGCATGCGCGCATGGATCACCTGTGCTTCAACCTGCAAGCGGCTGAATTCCACGCGGAATTTTGCTTTCAGAAATCGAATCTTGTCCGTTCCCTCTGCCGCCAGGAGATTCCGGAGATGAAAACATGGATTCAACACCAAGCGGTTGACCGCTCGGACATGCCATGGGAGTGGCCATCGAACGGAGCGGATGTTAAAGTTCTCAATCATCGCCAGCAAGCCAACCTGCTCGCCTGCATCGATGAGTTGCCGCGCCATTTCCATGGCAAGAGTCCCACCAAGGCAGTAGCCGCCTAAGAAATAGGGTCCTTTCAATTGAACCTGTCTGATCTCACGTATATACTGCATCGCCACGCGTTCGAAATTCCCGTCGATAGCCGATTCGCCATCCAGTCCTGCCGACTGTAGACCATACACTGGCTGCGCGCTGCCCAGATGGGCAGCCAAAGTTCGATAGAGGAGGACGTTGCCTTCCGCGCCATGAACTAAGAAGAGCGGTGGGTGATTCCCTGAGGTTTGGATTGGTACCAGGGACCGCCAGTTCTCCTGATGGACGCCATTCGCCAATACAGAAGCCAACTGGCGCGGCGTGGGCGCCTCATATAGCGAGGCCAGAGGCGCAACGATGTCGAGTTCGCGCTCGATCAGCGCAAACAGTTGAGCCGCCTTGAGAGAATGCCCGCCCAGCTCAAAGAAGTTGTCGCTTGCAGAGGCAGACTGGCGGTTCAGCACACGACGCCAGAGGTCTACGAGTCTTATGGTAAGCAGATCCCTTTGTCCATCTGGCGAATTGTCATTGCGGGATGGAGTCACCATATCGAAAGGAACTACTTCCTTCGAGTGAGGAAGCGAAGCGCTCTCCTTGGTTCTCAAAGAGCTTTCACGTTGCACCCCGTCCTGACTCGTTGCCTGGGGCTGATTGAGCAATGCAATCTCAAAAACATTCTGATTCGGATTGGAAATCATCTTTACAAGAATCGCTTCGAATTCGTCCAGCCAGTATTCAACCGTTGCATCTTTGAACAACTTGATATTGAAGTGGCAACGGAGATCCAGTCCAAGGGGCGATTCCATCGCAGCAAAATAACATTCGAATGATTCGAAGCTCTTCGGATTGGCAAAATAATCGAGTTCAAAACCCCGCTGCTCCAGTTCATCCGGCCGGAACTTTCGTATGCTTGTCAGGCCTACTGGCAGGAGCGAGCCTTGAGCTGAATTGGCGCAAACCAGGTCTTCCAGAAGGTGGATGGTCGTAAACGAGAGATGCTCCTGATCGTCGGCCAATTGTCGTTGCACGCGCTTCAAAAATCCGCTGAGGTCCTCACTGGGTTGCAGATCTGCGAGAAATGGCATGAGGCTGACGCAGTGCCCCACAAGATCGAGCTGCCCGAGAACCGGCTGTTCCGCCATCGACAGTGCAAGTACGAATCGCGGTTGCTTGGAGATTCGGGCAAAGAGGATCGAAAGAGCAGATACGGTCGCGGCGAAGAGACTACACCCCTGTTTGGCCGCCCCCTCCCGTAGCCGATCGACGATATCTGTTCCGATGACACGATGAATGCGCTTAGCGGAGTGTTCGTGGAATGGGGGCCTCAAGAAGTCTGTCGGTAGCTCCAGCGCAGGAAATCCGTCAGCGAACTTGTTGCGCCAGTATGTCTTCGCAGCCTCGAATTCAGGGCCCTGCTCGCGCTGCGCGACCAAAGTGGCATAGTCCACAACGCTGAAGCGAGGTTCCTTCAGCAATGCTGAACCAGAAATCTCCTCCGAGTAGAGAGCGCTGAACTCCTGGATCAACACATCGAGAGACCAGCCGTCGCAGATGACGTGGTGAGCTGTGAGAATGACGGCCGCAGCATCCTGATCGAGCACAAGGATCAAGCTACGGAAAAGCGCACCGTCAGGTAGAACAAAGGGGATGGCGCACTCTTCAACTGCATATTGCTCTACTGCGGCCTGCTTTTTCAGTCCATTGGCAGTGCTCGAAAGGTCACGTACCTGCACATCCAACTTCATGGTCGGCCGGATAGACATGACGGATCCAGCTTCATTGAAGTAAGCTCGGAGAGCGTCGTGCCGTTCAATCAGCCGATTGATTGAGCTCTTGATCTTTGATACAGAGATGGTTCCTTTGATGCGGATTGTCACGGACTCGTTATAGGACGACGAGAGGTGTTCCGAAAGCCTCGATGAAAAGAAGATTCCCTTTTGTGGAGCCGTTGCTGGGGCTGACTTTATGCTCGCAAACGTCGCTGCTTCGATGGGCCGATGAACGCCTATTCCCTCTGGCCAAGCGCCTATTTTTTCCAGAGCCTCTGTGATTTGTGTCAGCAAATGACCTTGCTCATCAAGTGTCTCCTTGATTCGGGCCAGTTCTGTATGAGTCTTTTCTTCCCCGGATGGCATGGCCGGATGAGGCTGCGTGCGCAATTCGGGCTGAGCAAACTCATCCAAAATTGGAGCAGAGGATTCAACTTGGAGAATTTTCCCCAGGTGCGCCGCCACAGCTTCGACGCTCGGCAGCTGATTCATCAGCTTGTTGAATCCGATCTTTTCTCCAAATTCGCGCTCGATTGCCACCGACACCTGGGCGAGGGAGAGTGAATCAAACCCCTGCTCGAGAAATGTGGACGATGTGGCGATCTCCAATCTTTCACGCCCGGAGATCGGAACGAGAATGTCCAGCAACTTTGCGATGAGTGGAGCTTCTTGACTCTCCGAACCCGCAAGCGCCGCAGACGCCTGGACCCTTTGGTCATCTCCATCTGCGATGGATCTGTCAACAGATGATGCAGATGCCTTTTCAGACAGTACGGAAGGGTTCACACCGGCGGGATCAACCCAATGCTTCTGCCGCTCAAAGGGATAGATCGGAAGTGGGATGCGCCTGCGATCTTCGTTGGCATAGAACCCATCCCAGTCGATGGATACGCCGTTCATCCAGAGGGATCCAAGCGCTGATAGCACTGAAATCCATTCGCGGTTGTCTTCATGAGTTTGCGCCAAAGTCGGGATTGCGGTACATGAAGTCGTGGCGTTGAAATGTTGCAGAACCAGAGAGCACAGGGTGGACCGCGGGCCGCACTCGAGAAACAGGTCATGGCCCAATTCCTTCATAGTCGTCACCGCTTTTGAGAACTCTACGGTCAGGCGTGCATGCCGGGCCCAGTACGTAGGATCTGTGGTCTCTGTTGCGGTGATCAAGCGTCCAGTGACAGTGGAGACGAACGGCATGGATGGTGCACGCAGCTTTACCTTCTGGACTTCTGCAAGAAGGGGCTCCAACATGGGCTCCATCATCGCGGAATGGAAGGCATGCGAGGTATGTAAGGGACGGCATACGATATGCTCGGCTTCGAGTTGGATGCGTAATCCGTCGACGTCAGTCTCCGGGCCGGAGACGACACAGAGTGAAGGGGAATTATTCGCAGCCAGGGATACGGACGGCGGAAGAAGTGCGGTGACTTTGTCGGCAACTGCTCTGACAGCCATCATGGTCCCGCGAGGCAGATCCTGCATGAGTTGCCCTCTTCGCGCGACGATGCGCAGCGCATCTTCAAGACTCCAGACGCCGGCCAGTGTTGCAGCGACGAACTCACCTATGCTGTGCCCTGCCATCAGGGCGGGTGTAATCCCCAGCGATTGCCAAAAGCGAGCGAGTGCATACTCGATGATGTAAATCGATGGCTGCGTGTAGAACGTATTCTGCAGCGAAGCTTGCGCAGTTTCGTGACCTTCGCTCTGTGGATAGAGGATCTCACGGAGATCACGACCGAGGTGCGGCTTTACAATCTCGCAGCAGTCATCCACGACGGCGCGGAACAATGGCTCATCGCGGTAAAGATTCTGCCCCATATTGACGTACTGCGTACCCTGTCCTCCGAAAAGGAACACGATGGGTGGATCGCGCTGCTGGCAGCGTTTGCTGCCGCAGTGCATAGGGTCCGGATTGCGCATCAATCTGGCCGCTTCCTTCGGGGTTTCGGCCACGACGTAGCGCCGCATTTCTATTTGTTTTCTTCCGGTCTGCAGCGTGTATGCCGCATCGGCGAAATCATCTGGGTCCAAGCTCTCAAAATGCTTTGCAAACAAACCGGAGTACGCTTCCAGGGCGAGCGAATTTCTGGCCGAGACTGGCAAAAACTGAACCGGCCTTGATGCGCTTCCCGGCCATGGTGCCGGCGCTTCTTCCAGAATCACGTGGGCATTCGTTCCGCCAAATCCGAAGGAGCTGACCGCAGTTCGCCTTGGCTTTTCCGTGCGGGGGAAGGGAATCAGACGATCTGCCATAACGAACGGACTATTGGTGAAATCAATCTTGGGATTTGGCTGCTTATAATGGAGCGTCGCGGGAATCTGCTCTCGATCTAAAACCATCGCTGCTTTGATCAAACCAGCTATTCCTGCAGCATTGGTCGGATGCCCGATATTTCCCTTGATCGATCCTACAAAGCAGAAATTTCTTCTATTTGTTCTCTTCTCGAATACCCTGGTGAGTGCTTGAATCTCGATAGGGTCGCCAATCGGTGTCCCGGTACCATGTGCCTCTATGTATCCAATTGTCTCGACGTCGACGTTGGCATGCGCCTGAGCGAGCGCGATCACCTCTTCCTGTCCTTCGATACTCGGCGCAAGGAATGACGCAGGACGCGCTCCGTTATTGTTCTTTCCGGAGCCAATAAGTACTGCATAGATCGTGTCATGGTCCCGCATGGCTTCTGAGAGCCGCTTCAGAACGACAATGCCCGCACCGTCGCAGAACATGGTGCCGGTGGCCGCAGCGTCAAATGGGCGGCAATGTCCGTCGCGAGCGAACGTTCCACCTTCTGTGTAGTGAAACCCGCTCCTTTGCGGTACGCCGATATCCACGCCGCCTGCAAGGGCCAGGTCGCACTCATAATCGAGCAGAGCGCGGTATGCATGATCGACCGCAACGAGCGTGGTCGAGCAAGCGGTGTTTAAACTGATTGCCGGTCCGCGCAGGTCCAGGAGATAGGCCGTCCGCAGGGCAATGTAGTCCTTCTCGTTTCCGTATTCGACAGCCAGCTTTCCGGCCATGGAAAGAAGATCGGGACGCGTCAAAAGGTTCGTCGTGTAGTAGTGATTGTCCCCGATGCCAGCCCAGATGCCGATCAGACCCTTGAAGCGGCTCGGATCATAGCCCGCATTTTCCAGCACATGGTAAGTGAGTTCAAGAAACACGCGTTGCTGCGGGTCCATGACCTTGGCTTCCAGGGGGCTGACTCCAAAGAAACCGGCATCAAAATACTCGGCGCCATCGATGATGCCCCGGGCGCGGACGTAGTCAGGATCGGTACGCAAGCGCTCATCTAGACCAGGGCCGATCTCTTCAGGAGCGAAGAACGAGATGGATTCCCGGCCTTCGCACAGATTTCTCCACAACTGGTCAAGATTTTCCGCACCCGGAAATCTGCCCATCATCCCGATAATCGCGACGCTCTCCCGGTGTGTCTCACCAGAAGATCTGGTTTCGCGCCGCTTTGCCGCCCGCTGCTCCGCGATGGCGACCGCAGGAGAATCGTCCGTATGTGTGCCAAGAAACTGGCAGAGAGCTCCAAGCCTCGGGTACTGAAAGGCCTTTACAAGCGGAATCTCGTGCCCATACCGGCTGCGATAGGCATTCGTCATGCGGACGACTGCAAGCGAGTTCCCGCCCAGGTCAAAGAAGCTATCGTCAGCTCCGACCTGGTCGATCTTCAGGATCTCCGCCCATAGGGCAGCCATTTGCTTTTCCAGGGGAGTAGACGGGGCGATATATTGTTGTGTGAGAGCAGGACGTTGCCGCGATGGCGCCGGAAGCGCCTTACGATCAAGCTTCGCATTCGGGGTCTGCGGAAATTCGCTCATCCAGACAATCGCCGAAGGAATCATGTATTCGGGCAGACTGAGCCGCAATTCTTGCAGCATAGCTTCGGCGCTCAGTTTCGGATCGCCCGTATAGTAGGCGACGATTCGACTGTTGCCGGGGTGGTCCGCTCGCAAAATGGCTGCAGCCTGGCGAACTCCCTGAACCTTTGCCAGCACGCTCTCGATCTCACCCAGCTCAATGCGAAACCCATTCAACTTGATTTGATTGTCCAGTCGGCCCAAAAACTCAAGCGTTCCATCAGCACGAAGGCGTACCCTGTCTCCAGTTCGGTAGAGGCAGTCACCTGCATTGGAAGAAAATTGATTGGGAATGAACTTTTCTGCGGTCAGGTCTTCGCGCTTGAGATATCCGTGAGCAAGCCCTTCCCCTCCGATCAGGAGTTCACCAGTTTCTCCAGGTTCCACGGGCTGAAGACACTCATCGACCACGAAGAACTCGGTGTTCATAATCGGCGGCCCTAATGACAATTGCTGCGGGGAAATAACCCGTATTGTCGAAGACCAGATCGTGGTTTCCGTGGGCCCATACATGTTCCATACTTCGCGGCAGCGTGGCAGTAGTTGTTCCGCAAGATCTGTGGTGAGCGCCTCGCCCCCGCAAAGAATCTTTAAATCCTGTTTCCCTTCCCAGCCGCTTTCGACCAGCAACCGCCAGGTTGCAGGTGTGGCCTGCATGACGGTGATCTTGTTTTCGTCGAGCAGTCTCTTCAGCGCATTCGGGTCCGCTGCCTCATCGCGGTCCGCTATAACGATGCATGCCCCAGTCCAAAGCGGCAAGAGCATTTCCAGTAAAGAAATGTCAAAAGAAATAGTGGTGACGGCCAGGAACCAGTCCGTGGCAGTCATTCCAGGTTCCCTTGCCATGGAAAGCAGAAAGTTCACCAACGCGCGACGCGGGATCATCACCCCTTTGGGTTTGCCGGTCGATCCCGATGTATAGATGATGTAGGCTAAATCTCCTGTTTTGTTCACCGGGGGGGCATTCCCTCCAGGATAGCTGTCGAGCTGATCGGTGATTCTATGGAGTTGAACAACCTCGGCTTTACTCGCGGGGAGCCCATCCATGTCTGCCGTATGCGCCAGGAGGAGAGATGCCCCGGCGTCTTCCAACATGAACTCCAGCCTTTCTTTGGGGAATTTGGGATCCAGAGGGAGGTAGATCGCACCTGCTTTGAGGACCGCGAGGAGGCAAACAACCATTTCGATGGAGCGATCAACGTACACTCCAACGATGCATCCGGGCCCTATCTTGCGCTTCCGCAAGAAACCCGCCAGTTGATTAGCTCTCAGGTTGAGTTCGCTGTAGTTCAGCAGACTAACGCCCGTTTTCACAGCTGGGGCGTTCGGCGTCTTTGTCGCCTGCTTCTCGATAAACTCCTGAGGACCAGAGTCCAGCAGGTCATCGTTCCTAGAATCATGTGGTTCCATTTGCCGTGACGCTAGCTTGCAACAGATCATCACAGCGAGATGTGATGCAGCGCACAAGATGGGGTGATTTTGCGGTTTGAAATGAGAACTTAAGTGGGATTGCCGGCTAAAACGCAGGAGAGTATGTCTGTGCAAAAGCAATTGGATCGACCACAAAGACTCGGAAGGTTTGTCGATGAGGCCCAATCACAAAAAGGAGCATGCGATTTCCGGAGATTTCCAGTCAGAGACACGCGCGAGCCACAATTTCAATATCGCCGTATTTTTATCTGGGTTGACGCTTGGCTGGATCGCGCTCATTTGGCTGTTTCGCTACATACCCATGGAAGACTATCCTCTATGGCTCTATGGTGCGAAAGTCGCCTCTCTGCTGTTCCAGGGACATTCTGTGCCGGGCTTCACCCTCTTGCATTGGCCTGACCTGCCCCCGGAAAACTCAGCCATTCAAAACTGGAGTTCTCTCGTAATGTGAAGGAGAGGACTGGGGATGAAGAAGAGCCGGTTTACGGAAGAGCAGATCATCGGGATAGTGAAGCAGCAC
>JAJXXG010000293.1 GCA_021781255.1 Acidobacteriota bacterium | reverse complement strand
TCGGCGTCAAGTCCGAGACAATGTCGCCCGTCGCCGTGCGAATGCTCGCCAGCATCCACGGGTCAATGTGCAGTCCGTTGTTGGCAAACACGGTGTATGCCCCTGCCATCTCCAGCGGCGTCGCGTCATAGGACCCGATGGCCACCGCGGGCGTTCCTCGCGCGCTCTTGATGCCCGCGTCGCGCGCCAGAGCCGCAACACGGTCAAAGCCCACCATCGCCGCCAGGCCGATGGTCGCATTGTTCAGTGACCGCATCAGCGCAAACTGCGCCGTTACCTGGTCGTGATACTCGCCCTCGTAGTTGCGTGGCGTGTACTCCTGGTCGCCCACGTTGTAGGTCGTCTGCTGATCGCTCAGCATCGTCAGAGGTGAAAACGGCTTGTCCTGCCCCGGCAATAGCGTGCCTTCCACAGCCGCCTGGAACGCCGTCGCATAGACGAATGGCTTGAAGATCGATCCCGTCGGCCGGTGTGCCACCGCGTGGTTCAGCTGCGAAGCCCCATAACTCCGTCCGCCCACCAGCGCCAGCACCTGCCCCGTGTGCGGATTCAGCGCCACCAGTGCCACCTGCGGATAGATATACGATTTGCCCAGCTTCCGGTCACGCGCATGTTTCTTGTCCACAAGCTGGTCGATCGAGTGAACAGTGGAGTCGACGGCAATGGAGGCCAGTTGCTGCAAATCCGGGTCCAGCGACGTATAGATGCGCAACCCCTCGCGGTTGTAGTCCCGGTCGCCCAGCTTCTGCACTAGCTGGTCGCGCACCAGGTCCACAAAGTAAGGAGCCTCGCTCGCGTCCACGCTGCCCGGTACGATCTGCAGCGGCTCGGCCTTGGCGCGTTCCGCCTGCTCCTTCGTAATGGCGCCCGTCTCCACCATCGAGTCCAGCACAAGGTTGCGCCGCTCAATCGCGCGCTCCGCATGGCGGAAGGGGCTCAGCCGGTTCGGGCTTTGAATAATTCCCGCCAGCAGCGCGCACTCGGCCAGGTCCAGTTGGCGCAGGTCCTTGCCAAAGTACGCCTGTGACGCTTCGCCGAAGCCATCAACCGAAAAGCTTCCCCGCTGCCCCAGGTTGATCTCGTTCGCGTACATCTCAAAAATCTGCTTCTTGCTGAAGCGATGCTCAAGCTGAAACGTGATGATAATCTCAATCAGCTTGCGCTTGATGCGCCGCTCCGGCGTCAGAAAGAAGTTCTTCGCCAGCTGCATCGTCAGCGTCGAGCCGCCTTCCACAAAGCGGTGGCCGGGCGTCATGTCATTGCGCAGCGCGCCCAGCAGCCGGATGTAGTCCACGCCGCCGTGGTCAAAAAAGCGGCGATCCTCGATTGCCACCACCGCATGCACCAGGTTCTGCGGTATTTCGTCGTAGGTAATCAGCCGCCGCTTCGTGCGGTTCGCGTCCTCGCTCAGGCCGGTGATCAGCAGCGGCTCCAGCTCGTAGCTCGCCAGAGCCTGGCCGTGGTCGTCCGTGATGGAGTCCACCACCCCGCCCTTGATGTGAACCGTCGCCGGGTCAGGCGCATGGTAGGACTGCGGGCCCGGCCGGACCGTGATGTCGTCTGCGCTCGCGCTGAACGTGCCCAGTTGCGACGCCTGCGACGCGCCATCAGCCGTGTACCCGGCCTCCCGCAGTTGGTTGACGATCAGCTGCACGCTCAGCTTCTGTCCCGGGCGAATCTCACTCGCAGCGGCGTAAATCTTCGCCGTTTCGGCAAACAGCGGCTGCTTCAGCCGGGCATTCACAATCCCCTGGTACTTGAAGTAGTAGAACCCGCCCACGCAAAGCGTCACCAGCCCAACCACAGCTATGCCCGCCAGCCCAACGCGAAGCGCCATCGTGCGCCAGCCGTGCCTGCCCGCAGGAATCGCCAGTTTGACCTTCAACGCCATTGCCGCTCCCTATCGCCTCGCCGCATTTGCTCGGGTGCCCCATCCTTGCCGCGTCTTTGTCGTTGCGGAAAGGGCAGGGAAGCACGAACCTCCGTTGCGGGCCCTACGCTCCAACTGCCGTCAGCAGCGCATCTTCTTCGACGCGCGTCTTCACCAGCGCCACCACGTCGCTCAGCGCCACGTCCACGCTGCTCGCCCTGGCGCGCGTCACCAGCTCCACCTGCCCGCCCGCCACTTTCTTGCCCACGTTAATGCGGTAGGGAATACCCACCAGATCGGCATCTTTGAATTTGACGCCCGCGCGCTCGTCTCTGTCATCCAGCAGCACGTCCAGCCCAGCCGCCTCCAGCTCCGCGGCCAGTGTTTCGCCCGCCTCGCGCAGCGCCGCATCGGCTACGTTCGTCACCGTCACCACCACCGTGAAAGGCGCAATCGACGCCGGCAGCCAGAAGCCGTTCTGGTCGTTCGACTGCTCAATCGCCGCCGTCAGAATGCGCTCGATGCCGATGCCGTAGCTGCCCATGATCGGCGTCACTTCCTTGCCGTTCACGTCCAGCACCCGCGCGCCCATCGACTCCGAATACTTGTAGCCCAGCTTGAAGATGTGGCCCACCTCCACCGCCTTGCCCACAACAAGCCTGCCTTCGCAGGCGCGCATCGGGCAGCCCTCGCCCTCATTCACGCTGCGAATATCGGCGCTGAGCGTCCACGTAAAGTCGCGTCCCGGCGTCACGTTGCGCAGGTGATAGTCCAGCTTGTTCGCGCCCGCCACCATGTTCCTGCGATTCTCCAGCAACCTGTCCACCACCACCGTCAGCCCGTCTCCGAGCGGCTCAGCCGTGTGCTTCAGGCCAACAGGACCCAGAAAGCCCGCCGGTCCCTTGAAATACTGTTCCAGCTCCTCGGCCTGCATCGTGCGTAGCTCCGCCGCGCCCACCGCGCCCATCAGCTTCGTCTCATTCACCTGGTGGTCGCCACGCAGAAACGCCGCAACCCCATGCCACGAATCCTTTTCCCCCGCGGCCCCGCGCTTCAGCGCCATATACGCCACGCACTTGATGTCGCTCGCCGGCGAAATCTTGAAGAACTCCGCCACGTCCGCAATCGCCGCGCAACCCGGCGTATGCACCAGTTCAGGCATTCCGTCGCCCGTCGGCTCCATCTCCGTCACCGGCTCCAGCCGCGAAACCGCCTTCTCCGTATTCGCCGCATAACCGCACACCGGGCAGCTTGCAATCAGATCCTCGCCCGCCTCGGTGTACACCATGAACTCCTGCGACTGCGACCCGCCCATCGATCCCGAGTCCGCCTCGACAGCCACAAACTTCAGCCCGCAGCGCGTGAAAATCCGCCGGTACACCGCGTCGTGCAGGTCAAAGCTCTTGTCCAGCCCGTCCTTGTCGATGTCGAACGAATAGCTGTCCTTCATCGTGAACTGCCGCACCCGCAGCAGCCCCGACTTTGGCCGCGGCTCATCGCGAAACTTCGCCTGGATCTGGTACCAGATCTGCGGCAACTGCTTGTAGCTGCGCAGCTCGTTGCGCGCAATCCCCGTCATAATCTCTTCATGCGTCATGCCCAGGCACAGGTCCGCGCCCTTGCGGTCCTTCAGGCGAAACATGTTGTCGCCCATCGCCGTCCAGCGCCCGCTCTGCTCCCACACCTCGCGCGGATGAATCGCCGGCAGATAAAACTCCTGCCCGATCTTGTCCATCTCCTCGCGCACAATCGCGATGATCTTGTTCAGCGACCGCTGCCCGAGAAACAGATAGTTGTAGATGCCCGCTCCGAGCTGGCGAATGTAGCCCGCACGGACCAGGAACCTGTGGCTGGCCACTTCGGCATCCGCCGGGGCCTCGCGAAGTGTAGGGACAAAGAGCTTCGACCAACGATGCATAAAAAGTGTGCGCAAACTTTCCCGCCAGTACCTCGGCGCAAGACAAATGACAGCAGCTTCTATTCTAAATGTTCAGAAAAAGATGGCCGCCCGGCGCAAAATGCCGGGTGCCCCAGGTCTCGATTCTGAGACCTGGGAAAGCACAGGCCTCAACCCGCGCGCCGTTCTGATCTCTGCCTCAAATCATCTCCACGCCCCACAGATCATGCAGATGCACCACGCCCTCAACGCGCTCCTCCGCATCCACCACAATCAGCGACGTAATCTTTCGCTCCTCTAATATGGCCAGGGCTTTTGCCGCAAGTTCGCTCGATGCAATCGTGCGCGGACGCGCATTCATCGCCTCGCCAGCCGTCCGGCTCAGCGCTGCGCCGCCCTCGCGCTCCAGCAATCTGCGCAAATCTCCGTCGGAAATCACCCCGCGCAGCCGCCCGCCTTCCTGCACGGTCGTCATGCCCAGCTTCTTGCTCGACATTTCATAAATCACGTCCGTCATCGGCGTCGTCGGCGCAACCACCGGCACGTCCTCGCCTGCATGCATCAGGTCGCGTACCTTGGCCAGCCGCTTGCCCAGCTTCCCGCCCGGATGCAGCTCCGCAAAATCTTCTGCCTTGAAGCCCTTGCGCAAACTCACCGCAATCGCCAGCGCGTCCCCCAGCGCCAGCATCGTGGTAGTCGAAGCCGTCGGCGCAAGGTTCAGCCCGCACGCCTCGCGCTCCACGCCGCAGTCCAGCGCCACATCGCTCGCCTGTGCCAGAGTCGAACTCAAATTGCAGCAGAAGCTCACCAGCGCATCGCCCTTGCGTTTCAGCGTTGCCAGCAGCCGCAGAATCTCTTCCGTCTCGCCGCTGGCCGAGAGAGCAATCACCACATCGCCCGGCATCAGCACACCCAGGTCGCCATGCACCGCCTCCGCCGGATGCAGAAACAGCGCTGCCGACCCCGTCGAACTGAGAGTCGCGGCAATCTTCTGCGCGATGATGCCGCTCTTGCCCATGCCGGTCACCACGACGCGGCCATTATTTTCGCCGCATCGCAGAATCAGTTCGACAGCCCGGTCAAAGTCCGCGGCCATCGCCCCTTCCAGACGCGCCGCCAGCGCCTCCAGCGCAACCGCCTCGGTGCGCACCAGTTGCGCGGGATTTAGACGTTCCGGTTCAGTCTTTCCACTCATCGGAATCTGATGGTATCAGTTCCGCGCAAATTCTCCGGTCGAAGCGATACCCACCGTTTCACTCCGAACCCGTCTCGCCCGTACAATAAATGGGAGAGGTCAATCCCCGTGAAGCGTAACACCGTCATTCTCTTCGCCGTTCTCTTCATCCTCGCCGCCTTCGGCTGGGCCGGCTGGGCCAACTGGGAGCACCGCAGGCAGGCCGCCGAGCGCCGCCTGGCCCTTGCCGCTCAGGGCGAACTCGTCGCCAACCCCGCCGGAGACGCGCCCCAATACATCTCGCCCCTCATGAACAAGCCCGCGCCCGCCTTCACCCTCGAAGACCTGAGCGGCAAAAAAGTCTCCCTCGCCAGCTACAAGGGCAAGGCCGTGCTCATCAACTTCTGGGCCACCTGGTGCGCTCCCTGCAAGATTGAAACCCCCTGGCTCATCGACCTGCGCAACCAGTACGCCTCGCAGGGCTTTGAAATCATCGGCATCTCCGCCGACGACCTCGACCTCAACGACAAGCAGAAGCTCAGCGAAGAAAAGCAGGAAATCGCGCGCACCGCGCAGCAGATGCACATCCCATATCCCGTGCTGATCGACGCCGACGCCATCAGCAAGCCCTACGGCGGACTCGACGAACTGCCCACGTCCTTCTTCCTGGACCGCAACGGCACCGTGGTTGCCGCGCAGGTCGGCATCACGTCTAAAGATGAGATTGAGGGCAACATCCGCAAGGCCCTCGGAGCAGGGAAGTGAGAAGACGGATCGGAACAATGCCTGCAACGGCAGCGGTCGCGCTGGCGCTCGCCGCGTTTGCTGCCCGCGCCCAGTTTCCGCTCACCGCCGCCCAGGACCACTCTGTTGCCAAAAACAGCGCAGTGGAATACATCTTCCCCGAGCAGGTCACCGTGCCCGCCGGCAAGCCCAGCGCCGTAGAAATGCACTTCCGCATCGGCCGCGGCCTGCACATCAACTCCCACGCGCCTAAAGACAGCTATCTCATTCCGACAGTGCTTTCGATTCCCGCGTCCTCAGGCGTCAGTCTTGAGAACGCCACCTATCCCCCGGGCGTCGACTTCACCCTGCCGCTCGACCCCGACACAAAGCTCAGCGTCTACACCGGCGAGTTCATCATCTTCACGCGCATCGTCGCCCAGCGCGGCAACCATCTCGTCGAGGCGAAGCTGCGCTATCAGGCATGCGACAACAACTCCTGCATGCCGCCCAAAACCATCACCGTCCCCATCGACGTGATTGGGAAGTAGTCCGCTGGCTGGCTCGCTGACCAGCCGGGTGCCCCAGGTCCCGATTTTGGGACCTGGGAAAGCACAACACTCATGCGAGCGAATAGCGAGCGACGGCCGCACCGCAGGTGCCGAGCGATGGCCGCACCGCAGGTGCCGAGCGTCTGCTC
The DNA here is from genome assembly GCA_021781255.1 of Acidobacteriota bacterium. The sequence continues at coordinate 2,499 of JAJXXG010000293.1, read as the reverse complement.
CACCGCAGGCGGTCTATGCTCCCGCCTTCTTCTCAATCTTCGCCCACGAATCCTTCAGCGGAACGGTGCGGTTGAAGACCAGCTTGTCCGCAATCGAGTCGCGATCGACGCAAAAGTAGCCCACGCGCTCAAACTGGAAGCGGTCCTCTACCTTCGCGCTCGCCAGTGATGGCTCCAGCTTCGCGTCGTTCAGGATCTCCAGCGAATCAGGATTGAGATTGCTCAGGAAGCTCTCGCCTTCCTCCACATCGCCGGGATTGGCCTTGGTGAAGAGCCTGTCATAGAGGCGAATCTCAGCAGAGACGGCGTGCGCCGCAGAAACCCAGTGAATCGTCGACTTCACCTTACGCCCATCCGGAGAGCTGCCTCCGCGGCTCGCCGGGTCATAGGTGCAGTGGACCTCAACGATGTTGCCATCCGCGTCCTTCACCACGCTTTGCGCCGTCACAAAGTAGGCCCCGCGCAGGCGCACCTCCTTGCCGGGTGAAAGCCGATAGTACTTCGGCGGAGGAACTTCGCGGAAGTCATCCTGCTCAATATAGAGCTCACGCGTGAATGGCACCTGCCGCATTCCTGCCGCTGCATCTTCAGGGTTGTTGGCCACATCGAACAACTCCTCCTGTCCCGCAGGATAGTTGTCGATAACCAGCTTCAGCGGCCGCAGCACAGCCATCGCCCGGCGAGCCCGCCGGTTCAGATCGTCGCGCTGAAAGTGTTCCAGCATTTCAATGTCCGTTGTCCCGTTGGTGCGCGTGGCGCCAATCGCGCCGCAGAAGGTGCGAATCGCCTCCGGAGTAAACCCGCGCCGCCGGATTCGAGAGAGCGTCTGCAGCCTGGGATGGTCCCACCCGCTCACATGCTTTTCCTGCACCAGTTGCAGCAGCTTGCGCTTGCTTAGCAGCGTGTACGTCAGGTTCAGGCGGTCGAACTCAATCTGCTGCGAAGGAAAGATCCCAAGCTGCTCGATATACCAGCGATACAAAGGCTGATGATCCGCAAACTCCAGCGTGCACATCGAGTGGGTAACATTCTCAATCGAGTCCGACTGCCCATGCGCGTAGTCGTACATCGGGTAAATGCACCACTCGTCGCCCGTGCGGTGGTGTGAGGCATGCAGGATGCGATACATCACCGGATCGCGCATGTTCAGGTTCGGCGAAGCCATGTCGATCCTCGCCCTCAGCACGCGGCTGCCGTCCGGGAACTCGCCGTTCTTCATCCGCACAAACAGATCAAGATTCTCATCCACGGTCCGGTTGCGATACGGGCTGTCCTTGCCCGGCTCCGTCAGCGTGCCGCGGTGCTGCCGAATCTCGTCGGCAGTCAGGTCGTCCACATACGCCTTGCCCGCCTTGATCAGCTGCAAAGCCCACTCGTAGAGCTGGCCAAAGTAGTCAGACGCATAGCAAAGCCGGTCCCACTCAAACCCCAGCCAGCGCACGTCCGCCTGGATGGAATCGACGTACTCCTGCTCTTCCTTCTCAGGATTCGTGTCATCGAAGCGCAGGTTCGTCTTGCCGCCGAACTCGTCCGCGAGGCCGAAGTCGAGACAGATTGCCTTGGCGTGGCCAATGTGCAGATAGCCGTTCGGCTCGGGAGGAAAGCGCGTCTGCACCTGTGCGTCGCCATACTTCTTCGTGCGCACATCCTCCGCGATCTGATCGCGAAGAAAGTTGGAAGGCGTTCGAACTTCAAGGCTATCTGTATCTGAGGTGGTCATAGCTGCCATTTCATATTCTTCCACGAACGGTCTGCGCTCAACCGAGCGATTCAAGGTTTAGTGCGGCCTGTTGAATGCGTGCGATGCAGGTATCCCGCCCCAGCACGGCCATGGATTCAAACAGCGGCGGCGTGTTCTTCCGTCCGCACACCGCCACGCGAATCGGCTGGAACATCGGCCCCGTCTTGACGCCCAGCGCCGCCGCGCCCTCGCGCAGCGCCTGTTCCAGTGAGGCATGGTCAAACGCAACTGTGGCAAGCAACTCCCGCGCATGCTCCAGAATCCGCCGCGCCAGCGCCGCATCTCCCTTCTGCGGAATCAGATCGGCAGCGTCATACGGGGCCAGCTCCTCCACAAAAAAGAAATCCGCCGCGCTGACAGCATCGCGCAGAAACTTGATGCGCTCGCGAATCAGCGGCGTCACCGCCAGCAGCTTCTCCGGCGAGACGTTCAGCCCGGCCTCATCAAAGAATGGCTGGAGGCTCCGGCTCAGCTCGTCTACCGGCAGCGCTCGAATGAACTCGGCGTTAAACCACGCCAGCTTATCGTTATCGAACACTGCGTTCGACTTCGAAATCCCGTCCAGTGTGAACAGCTTGATCAGTTCTTCCGATGAAAAGATCTCGCGGTCCTTGCCCTGCGCGTCCTTGATGCCCCCCGGCGTCCATCCCAGCAGCGAAAGAAAATTCCGGAACGCCTCCGGCACAATCCCCATCTGCTTGTACGCCATCACGCTCGTCGCGCCATGCCGCTTGCTCAGCCGTGTCTTGTCCGGTCCC
>JAJXXG010000615.1 GCA_021781255.1 Acidobacteriota bacterium | reverse complement strand
TACCCCCTGAGCTCTTGGCTTCCAGCCGCCAGCTTCCAGCTTTTCCGGCTACAACCGCGGCTGGTGGTTTGGCATAGTTCAAGGTTAGCGAAAAGGCTGAAAATCGTTCGCACATTGGGTTGCATAATTTTTCGCTTTGTTTTCATGGGGTTGCGGGAATTGTGGGGCTGGGAGGGGTTGACGGCCCTAGTGGGGCAACCGGGTTTGTGCTCCGGCATGCGTCCTCGGGGTTCGCGCCCTCCCAGGTCTCAAAAGCGAGACCTGGGGCACCCGGCTTGGAAATGAAACCGCAGATCTTTCGACTCGCTTCGCTCGCTCAAGAGGACATGAGTGCGTTGGGTGGGGTTGGATGAGGGGGGCGTAGTGCTTCCCACCCTGTCCTCCGCTGGCGCGAAGGACAAGGGTGGGGCAACCGGGTTCGTGCTCCCGCAAGTGTCCTCGGGGTTCGTCCTCCCAGGTCTCAAAAACGAGACCTGGGGCACCCGTTAGCCGGCAGAGACGACGAAGGAGCCGCGGCGGCCATGAAGTGGGCAAGACAGGGTTTTGTGCCGGGTTTTGCACCGCGGGCGCGGCGATTGACGCGGGTGCGCAACGGCTAGAATCGAGAGTAGTCATGTCTGAATTTACGCATCTGCATTTGCATACGGAGTACTCGCTGCTGGACGGCGCCTGCGACGTGAAGAAGCTGGTGGACCGGGTGGCGGCGCTGGGCCAGAAGTCGGTTGCCATGACCGACCACGGAAATATCTATGGTGCAGTCCACTTTTTCAACGCCGCCAAGGCGAAGGGGATCAAGCCGATTCTGGGCTGCGAGCTGTACGTGTGCAAGGCAGAGGATCATCGCGCCGAGTCGCCAAACGACCAGTACAACCACCTGCTGGTGTTGGCGGAGAACGAAGAGGGCTACCGGAACCTGATCCGCATTACGTCCGAGGCGAGTCTGCACGGGTTCTATCGCAAGCCGCGGGTGAGCAAGCGCTACCTGGCGGAGAATGCGAAGGGGCTGATTGGCTTCTCCGGCTGCCTGAGCGGCGAGCTGTGCGAGGAGCTGATGGCCGGGCACTATGACAAGGCCAGGGCGGCGGCAGAGCAGTATCAGGACATCTTTGGGCGCGGCAACTTCTACCTGGAGATTCAGGACCAGGGACTGGAGCAGGAGCGGAAGATCCAGAACGACCTTTTCCGGCTGGAGAAGGAACTGGATATTCCGATGGTGCTGACGAACGACTCGCACTACCTGTGCGGCGAGGATCACCACGCGCACGATGTGATGCTGTGCGTGCAGACGGGCGCGGAGGTGCATGACGCCGACCGCTTCCGGTTTGACAGCGACCAGTTCTACGTGAAGAGCGCGGAGGAGATGGCGCGGCTGTTTCCGGACTCGCCGGGACTGCTGCAACGCACGATGGAGATTGCGGAGCGCTGCCAGCTGAAGCTGCATCCGGTGGACAATCCGTTTCCGGAGTTCGCTGTGCCGCAGGGGCACACCATCGACAGCTACTTTGAGCAGGTGTGCCGTGAGGGCTACCGGAAGCGGCTGGAGACGGCGATTCGGCATCTGGAGGGACGCGGGTTGCTGCGCACGCCGGTGCATGAGTACGAGGCGCGGCTGGAGCGCGAGATCGCCATCATCAAGCAGATGAAGTACGCGGGCTACTTCCTGATTGTGTGGGACTTCATCAAGTACGCGCGCGACCATGGGATTCCGGTGGGGCCGGGACGCGGATCGGCGGCGGGCTCGCTGGTGGCGTACGTAATGGAGATTACGAACGTGGATCCGCTGCAGAATGTGCTGCTGTTTGAGCGCTTCCTGAATCCGGAGCGCGTTTCGATGCCCGACATCGACGTGGACTTCTGCATGAACCGGCGCGGCGAGGTGATCGACTATGTGACGCGCAAGTACGGGCGCGAGCAGGTGGCGCAGATCATCACGTTCAATACCATGGCGGCCAAGGCGTCCATCAAGGACTGCGGGCGCGCGATGGACATGCCGTATGGCGACGTGGACCGCATTGCGAAGCTGGTTCCGGCGACGATTGGCATGACGCTGGAGAAGGCTCTGGAGGAGTCGCCCGATCTGCGCAAGGCCTACGACACGGACAAGCAGGTGCGCGAACTGCTGGATACGGCGATGAAGCTGGAAGGGCTGGTGCGCGGCGTGGGCATGCACGCCGCCGGCGTGGTGATTGCGCCGCGTCCGCTGACCGAGCTGGTGCCGGTGGCGAAGACGAAGAACGACGAAATTGTGACCGCCTACGACATGAAGGCGGTGGAGAAGATGGGCCTGCTGAAGATGGACTTCCTCGGGCTCACCACGCTGACGGTAATCGATGACTGCCTGAAGCTGATTGAACAGAATCGCGGCGAGAAGCTGGACATCGAGACGATTGCGCTGAACGACGAGGAGACATACAAGAAGGTCTTCCACTCGGCGCTGACGTCGGGCGTGTTCCAGTTTGAGTCCGGTGGCATGCGCGATGTGTTGCGGCGCTACAAGCCGGAGTCAGTGGAGGACCTGACGGCGCTGAATGCGCTGTACCGGCCGGGACCGATCCAGGGCGGCATGATTGACGACTTTATCGAGCGCAAGTGGGGACGGCGCAAAGTGGAGTACATGCTGCCGCAGATTGAGGGCATCCTGAAAGAGACGTTGGGCGTCATCGTCTACCAGGAACAGGTGATGCAGATTGCCAACGTGGTGGCCAGCTACAGCCTGGGCGAAGCTGACCTGCTGCGTCGCGCGATGGGCAAGAAGAACGCCGAGGAGATGGCCAAGCAGCGCGAGCGCTTTATGAGCGGCGCGGCGGCGCAGGGCATCAAGAAGGAGACGGCGGGCGAGCTGTTTGACCAGATGGAGAAGTTCGCCGGATATGGCTTTAACAAGTCGCACTCGGCGGCCTATGCGCTGCTGGCGTACCAGACGGCCTATCTGAAGACGCACTATCCGGTGGAGTTTATGGCGGCGCTGCTGACGAGCGAAACGTCAAAGCCGGAGAACGTGGTGAAGTACATCCAGGAGTGCCGCGAGATGGGCATTGCCGTGGAGCCGCCGGATGTGCAGGTATCGGGCGCGCAGTTTACGCCGCACGGCGATGCGATTCGCTTTGGGCTGGCCGCGGTGAAGAACGTGGGCGGCAACGCGATTGAGTCCATCAAGAAGGGCCGCGACGAGGCAGGCGGACGCTTCACCAGCTTGTGGCAGTTCTGCGAGAAGGTGGACCTGCGCGTGATGAACAAGCGCGTAATCGAGTCGCTGATCAAGGCGGGCGCGCTGGACTCGATGGGCAAGCGCGGGCCGCTGATGAATGCGGTGGACAAGGCGATGGAACGCGCGCAGAAGGCGCAGCGCGATGCGGAGCAGGGACAGACGGGACTGTTCGGGCTGTTCAACGACGAGCCTGCGAAGCGCGCGGGCGATGACCTGCCGCGCGTGGCGGACTGGGAAGAGAGCGAGCGGCTGGCCAATGAGAAAGAGGTGCTGGGCTTCTTTGTCTCGGGGCATCCGCTGGACAAGTACGCGGAAAAGATTCGCAACCTGCCGGGCGTAATCTCCGTGGCCGAGGCGCTGGAGCGCAAGCCGCCGGAGAGGCGCTGGGGCCAGCAGAGCGACCCTGCGGACGAGATCCAGGTAGCGGGCATGATCCATGGGCTGCGCGTGCAGAAGAGCAAGCGCGACCAGAAGCTGTATGCGCAGGCCGCGCTGGAAGACGCCAGCGGCAAGATCGACCTGATCTGTTTTTCTCGGGACTACGAGCGGCTGTCGAATCAGTTGAAGATCGAGGCCCCGGTGCTGATTCGCGGGGTGCTGATGGGCGAGGAAGATTCAGCGCCGAAGATCTCGATCATCTCGATTCAGGCGCTGGAGGATGTGCAGGTCAAGCTGCCGTCGGGAGTGCGCATCCGCATTGATCTGGACCGCGCGACGGAGGAGCTATTCACGGCGCTGAAGAGCGCGGCGGACGTGGCTCCGGGGCCGGGCAAGGTGATGCTGCATCTGGAGAAGAAAGGCGAGTACGCGGTGATTCTGGAGCCGGAGCAGTTGAGCGTGGCGGCGGACCGCGGTTGGATTGAGCGCGTGGAAGAACTGACAGGCCGTGGAAGCGTGCAGGCCGTGGGATAGGGAGCGAACGAGTGCGATATCGCCGGCTGGGCAAGGGACCGCTGGAAGTAAGTGAGCTGAGCTTTGGCACGTGGTTGACGGTGGCGGGCGGCGTGGGCCGCGAACAGGCCATCCGCTGCATTCAGGCCGCAGTGGACCACGGTATTACGCTGTTTGACACGGCGAATCAATACGGCGCGGGCGAAGCGGAGCGCGTGCTGGGCGAGGCGCTCCGGCCGTATCCGCGTGACCGCTACCAGATTGCGACCAAGCTGTATTTTCCGGTGGGCGATGAGCCGGACAAGGGACTGTCGGCCGCGCAGGTGGAGAAGCAACTGGATCGCTCGCTGCAGCGGCTGGGTGTGGAGTATGTGGACCTGTACCAATGCCACCGCTATGACATGGAGACTCCGCTGGAGGAGACGATGGCCGCGCTGGACCGCGCAGTAAAGGCGGGCAAGGTGCGGGCCATCGGCTTTAGCGAGTGGACGGCGAAGCAGATTGACGAGGCGGTGAAGGTGGCCGATGAGGCCGGATACACGGCCTTCACGTCGAGCCAGCCGCAGTACTCCTTGCTGTGGCGCAGGCCGGAAGCGAAGGTGTTTGCGGCGTGCGCGCAGCACGGCATCGGGAACCTGGCGTTCTCTCCGCTGGCGCATGGCGTGCTGACGGGGAAGTATGCGCCGGGGCAGGCTCCGCCGGCGGGCAGCCGCGCGGCAAGCGAAGAGATGAACGCCTTTATGGAGACGGCGGGACGGCACTACCGCTCCGACTACCTGCTGGAGGCGGTGGCGCAGCTGAAGCCGATTGCGGCGGACCTGGGCCTGACGATGGTGCAGATGGCGCTGGCGTGGGTGCTGCGCAGGCCGGAGGTGGCGTCGGCGATCATCGGCGCCTCGCGGCCGGAACAGATTGCGGACAATGTGCGCGCGGTGGGCGTGACGCTGCCGGACGAGGCGTTGCAGCGTATGGATGCCGCAGTAGGCAGCGTGGCGGTGTGGGAGTAGCGCAGGGCTACTGACCGCTGAGCATCGCGGCCCAGTGGCGCACGGCTGCGGGCTCCACGGCAAGGCCGTTGGACTGGGCAGAGGCAAGCTGCACGGCGAAGTTGCCCACAGTGGAGCTTTCCGGCTCGCCCGCCTCCACCGGAAGAGCGGTGCGTGCGGCGGTGAGCTGCAGGAGCAGCTTGTTGCGGCTGCCCCCGCCGAGAACGTGAATGCGGTCGAGCCTGCGGCCGAGCATCTGCTCCAGCTGCGCCAGCGCGGTGGCGTAGCGGCTGGCGAGGCTCTCAAAGATGAGCCGGGCAAAGAGCGGCTCGTTTCCGGCGACGTCGGGAATGGGCTGCAGGCGGCGTGCGACGAGCTCCTGATTGATGCGCTCGGGCATGTTGCCATCGAGCAGAAGCGGCTCGGCGTCCACGTCCAGGATGCCGGGGGTGGTGCGCGTGGCGGCCTCATCCACGAGTCGTTCGATGGTCCACGCGCGGCCGGCAGCGGTCCAGGTGTCCATGCACTGCTTGATGAGCCACATGCCGTTGACGTTGGTGTGGAAGCAGAAGCCGCCGGAGGCCGCGCCCTGGTTGGTGTAGCGGGCCTGCATGGCTGCAGGCGTGGCGATGGGCTTTTGCACCAGCGTGCCCACCAGCGACCAGGTGCCGCTGCAGATGTATGCGGTGGAATCGAGGCTGGTGGGAATGCCGGCAATGGCGGAAGCGGTGTCGTGGCAGGCGGGAGCGATCAGTTGCGTGCCGCGATAGGCGGGTAGCTGCGCCAGCGGCCCCTGCACGCGGCCCAGCGCTGTGCCAGCGGGAACGATGAGCGGTGCGGCCTGAAGGGAGAGGCCGAGCTGCTGAAAGAGCGATGCGGACCAGTTGCCGGTTTCGATATCGACGAGGCCGGTGTGGGTGGCGTTGGTGTACTCCGCTACACGGCGGCCGCCTAGCCAGTGAAGCACGTACTCGGGAAAGCAGACCCAGGGCGCGTGGGGATCGATGCCGGAGGCGGGATCGGCGAGGAGTTGGTAGAGAGTATTGATGCGCAGAGGCTGCGCGCCGGTGCGGCGGAAAAGCTCGGCGGGTGCGGTGGTGGCATCGACGGCGTCCTTGGTGGCTACGCTGCGCTCATCGCGGTAGCAGAAGGGTTCGGCGAGCGGTTTGCCGTCCGCACCTAGACGCACGTAGTCCACGGCCCAGCCATCGACGGCGATGGAGGCGATGCCCTCCGGCGCGGCGTCAGCGGCTTTGCGCAGGCCTTCTTCCAGACCTGCGAGGATGGTGTCCAAGGGCCAGCGCAGCGATGCGCCGCGATGCACCGGCCCGTTGGGAATGCGGTGGATGAGCTGGATATGCGGACGGCCCTGGGACCAGCGCAGCAGCGAGACACGACAGCTCTCTGCGCCGAGATCGATGGCAACGCGAGCCTGTTCCAGGGAGGGCACATCCACGCCGGAGCTCACCGCAGGAAGGCCTCCGTGAGTCCGCCGTCCACCGGGATGAGATGGCCGGAGGTGCAGCGGGCACGGGGACTGGCGAGGAAGAGGATGGCCTCAGCGCAGTCGGCCGGATCGATGGGCTGATGCGTGAGCGTGCGCTTGGCGTAGAAGCCAGCCAACAGGTTGCGCAGATCATCGTCGCTCATGGACTCGTCGAAGGCGATGTTGTACTTGGTGAGCGAGGCGCGGACGCGGTCGCGCGGGAACATGGTGGATCCCTTGACCACGGTGGCCGGGCTGATGCCGTTGACGCGAACGCGGGGCGAGAGGGCGACGGCCAGCTCGCGCACCAGGTGCGAGAGCGCAGCCTTGCTTACGTCGTAGGCCTCGCTGCCGCGCTTGGAGACCACGGCGTTGGCGGAGCTGGTGAGCACGATGGAGCCGTCAAGACCCTGCTGCTCGAAGAGCTTTGCAGCCTCGTCGGCTAGCAGGTAGTTGGCCGTGACGTTGATGTCGAGCGTGGTGGCCCACATGGCGTCGCTGATGATGCCGTCGGGCGAGGACGGGAACATGGCGGCGGTGTTGATGAGGATGTCGATGCCGCCGAAGGCCGCGACGGAGGCCCGGAGCGCGCGCACGATGGCCTCGCGATTGCGGATGTCGACCGGCGTGGAGGCGACGAACTCTTTCGACGTGACGTGCTTTAACTCGTCGGCAACGCGGGCTGCGCCAGCTTCATCGCGGTCGGCGACGACGACGTGGGCTCCGCGAGCGGCGGCGAGCAGGGCGACTTCGCGGCCGATGCCGCTGCCTCCGCCGACGACGAGCACGACGCGGCGGCTGAGCTCTTTCTCCGGCGGCTGGCGGCGAATCTTGGCCTCTTCCAGCGCCCAGTATTCGATGCGGAAGGCCTCTAGCGGCGGCAGCGCGACGTAGTTGGAGTGGACCCTGAAGCTGGCCGGGTCCATACCCTCGCCGCACTGGGGAACGGTGCCGGTGACTTCGCCCTCGGCGAGCAGGCTGGCGCCTTCCATCACGTGGATGGCGTTGGTGTAGAACTCGCCGGTGATGCGGGCCTCGGTCTTGTTCTTGCCGAAGCTGAACATGCCCAGGCCGGGGATGAGAACCACGGTAGGGCTGGCGTCGCGCAGGGCGGGCGAGTCGGGCGTGGCGAAGGCGTGGTAGTACTCGCGGTACTGCTCGCGATACTCGGCCAGCGAGGAGTGAATATGCGCTTTGAGCGCGTCAATGCCGTCGCCGGCAGCCCATGGCACAAAGAGGGGACGAATCTTGGTGCGGATAAAGTGGTCGGGGCAGCTTGTGCCCAGGAATGCGAGATCGCGCGCCTGCGCGGAGTTGACGAACTGCAGCACGTCCTCCGCATCCGTGAAGCTCGCGATCCAGCGATTCTGCGTGCAGATCTGGCCACGCAGGTAAGGCGCAATGGCAAGGGCAAGCTCGGCGCGATTGTCGCGGGCCGGGACCGCCTGACCACCAAAGCGGGCGGGGCCCTTGGCGATGCCGTGGCGCTCAATGAACTGGCCGATCTGGTCAATCACGGTGAGAGTGTTGACGTAGCACTCGCGCTGCGTCTGGCCCCAGGTAAACAGGCCGTGGCCGCCGAGCACGATGCCATCGCAGCCGGGGTTGTCGGCGATAGCGCGTTTCATCATCATGGCCAGCTCAAAGCCGGGGCGCTGCCAGGGCACCCAGACGAGCTGGTGGCCGAACTCGCGATTGAACTCCTCCATCTTGGCCTTGCCGTTGGCAGAGGCCGCAAGAGCGATACCCCAGTCCGGATGCAGGTGGTCTACGTGCGGGAAGGGCAGGAAGCCGTGCAGGGGCGTGTCAATGGACGCGGCGACAGGGTTGTTGCGGAAGGTGCACAGCGGATACATGGCAACCATGTCGTCCTCGGTATCCACGCCCTTGTAGCTGCGCTCCAGGGCCAGCAGCTTCTCAAAGTAGAGGGTGGCAAAGCCCGTGCGCTTCATGCTGCCGAGGTCGCCGCCGGAGCCCTTGACCCAGAGCACGGAGACAGACTCGCCGGTGAGGGGATCGGTTTCACTGATCTTGGAACTGGTGTTGCCGCCGGCAAAGTTGGTGATGCGAAGGTCAGAGCCGAGCAGGTTGGAGCGGTAGCGCAGAAGCTCGGGCTCGTCGAGCGTGGCGGCTACGCTGGGGTCCCAGCGGTCTTCAAGGAACTTGAGAACAGGGGAGGCAATTGTTGCCTGGGTCATATACACACCACCAAACGGAAGAATCAGGAAACCTCAAAAACGATAGCACATTGCAGTCAATAGGAGAAGTATTTCTTATTTGAAAACTACGGCACGG
>JAJXXG010000076.1 GCA_021781255.1 Acidobacteriota bacterium | reverse complement strand
GCGGCGGGAGCGTTCCTGCGCAGTCTGCATTATTACGGCTCCAGCGCGATGATTATCGTGCTGCTTCTGCATTTTCTGCAGACGTTTCTCTATGGCTCATTCAAGGGGCGGCGAGAGTTGCTCTGGCTCTCCGGAGCCACACTCTCACTCTTCGTGCTTGGCATGGGCTTTACGGGCTATCTGCTGCCCTGGGATCAGAAAGCATACTTTGCGACTGCCGTTGGCACCAACATCGTCGGTGAGATACCCGTGATCGGCGAGTGGTTGACCAGATTGCTGCGCGGCGGCGATACCATCGGCACACTCACCTTGTCGCGCTTTTACGTCGCTCATGTCTTCCTGATTCCCGGGGCCATTTTCGCATTCATCAGCATCCACATCTTCCTGTTTCGCAAGGCAGGAGCGGCTGGTCCGATCAACGAAGATCCCATCGAGCCAAAGCTCGCTCCGCAAGGGTTCTATCCGCGCCAGGTTCTGATGGATATGGCATTCGCCCTGCTCCTGATGGTAGGCCTTGGCTTCCTCGCCTATTTTCATCCGGAAGGTCTGGGCCCCATCGCCAATCCTGCGGATACCCATTTCCTGCCCCGGCCAGAGTGGTATTACCTGCCCATGTTCGAGTGGCTCAAGTTCTGGGAAGGACCGAAGGTGGTGTTCGCGGTCGTGGTCACCCCCGGCCTTCTTGCCGCGCTGTTTTTTCTGCTGCCGTTTCTAGATCGCAGGCTTGAGCGCAGGCCGTGGCGCAGACCCATTCCCGTTCTGGCAGTCGCCATAGTCATTATGGGCACCTTCTATCTCGGCGTTAGAAGCCACCTGGACGACCTGGAAGATCCCTCTACGGCCGCGCAACTCGCGCTTCAGGAGACGCAGGAGAAGGCCTACACTGCCGCACCGTTTGAGCCATATATCGAGTCTCCCGGCGGCACCGGCCCGCTTGCGCTCCCGATCGGCCCAGTCAGTCCGCTGGTATCGCAGGGCAGGGGAATTTTCCAGGCGCACGGATGTTCCGGCTGTCATGGAGAAGTTGGCCTTGGAAGCACCGTTGCACCTAGTCTCAAGGGAGTTACCACGAAATTCCCTGAGCCGCAATTGATTGCGCTCCTGCACAACCCGAATGCTGCGATGCGTGCGGGGCACATGCCAGCGGTGGACGTTTCCGCAAGCGACATGTCTGCATTGCTGGCTTACCTGGGCGTGATTGGAACCAGTGCGGCCAATGTGCAGGCATCATCCGGCGCGTCTCCGCAATCCGCTGGGACGGCCAAAGAGGCTGGCTCTGCCGCGATGGGTGTCCCTGGACCTGCGGGGCAACCGCAAGCTGCGGGCCCGGCGCAACTGTCCACTGCTGCTGCCGCCGGTCGGCAACTCTACCAGGAACGTGCTTGTTTTGCCTGCCACGGAGCATCGGGCGAAGGTGGCCGCGCGCCCGCGCTGGCTCCCCTGATCGCGCACGTCTCCGACTCGCAACTGGCGAGCCTTCTTGAGAGCCCGAGCGCCAAAATGAAAGCTGGAGGAATGCCGCCTGTCTTCGGAACGCCGGATCAACGGAGCTCGCTGATCGCCTATCTGCGCACACTGCGTTCACAGCAGGAGCAGCCACCGCAGCTGGCGGTTGCCGCTGTGGCCGCCCAGGGTGGAAGCGTTCGGTATCCGGAGATGGCTCCGACTTCAACGCCTTCGGCGGGCTCCCCCGCAAATACGCCTTCACCCGAAGCTTCAGCCACCGCTACGCCGCCCCTTGCTACTGCGGCGGCAACTGCTCCAAGTCCTGGACGCGCACTCTTTCTTTCGCAGGGTTGCGCAGCCTGCCACGGACCAGCAGCACAAGGTACGCAGTTTGCCCCGTCGCTCATTGGCATCGCGAAGAAATTCCCTGGCGACAAACTTCCTGCGCTGTTGCATCATCCGACCAGCAAGATGCGAGCCGGAGGCATGCCCACGGTGGCTCTGAACAACACGCAGACGCAACAACTCGTGTCCTATCTGTCCAGCCTGGAGCCTGCACCCGCCGCAGCTCCAAGTTCCGCGGCAAATCCCGGTGTTCAGACGGCATATAGGCAACCTGTAGCAAGCCCGGAAATCGCGCAGGCCCCGTCTGCGCCCGCGGCACCACCTGCTCCGCTCAGCCCGCTGGCCTTGCGCGGCCAAAAAATATTCCAGCGCATGACATGTGAAACCTGCCACGGAGTTGGGGGATTGCACGGAACGGTTGCCGCTCCTCCATTGGCGGGCACAGCTTCTCTTCTGCCGGCGGATGTTCTCGAAAATCTGCTGCGGCACCACACCATTCGGATGCAGAGGGGCGGCATGCCTCTCACCAATCTGAATCCACCGGATATGCAAGCTCTAGTGGCGTATATTCGCTCCATGCCCTCGTCCGCTGATGAGAAGTAATCCTAAGCTTTTGGGGCTGACTGTCATTGTGGCGGAGTGCAAGGGTGATGCAAAGCGCACTGTTTGTCGCACTCCAAGGGCACTGTCTCGTGAAGCGCTAGAGTCCGTGGACATTGGAAAGAGCTCACCAGGGAGTTTTGCGCAGGAGTGGAGCGTCCTGGAACCCGCCGGACACAGCCTTAGGGAACCTCTGAAAAATGCCGAGTTATGAGGTCCTGCCTGTGGGATTTCACTTCATCCGCATGAAGTCAGCGTTTTGACGGGGGTTGAGCTGTCCGTTTTTCCCGCCGAAGGCCATCTTCGACCTCCGGCGGGCACACTACGCCCCTTGCAATGCCAGCCGTTGGTTGATCTTGGCGAGCCGCTTGCGATGCTGATAGATGTTGACCGCCGCCTCCAAATTACCCGCGCCAGTTGTCCATTGGGAGTATTTTCAGAGGTTTCTAAAAGTGACGAAATTGCCCCAAATTTCAGATAGAAGCGAATACGCTGGGAAGCGTTAAATCGCCAGTGTCCATGAGGGTTTAGGGGATTTCTCGGTGATTTTACAAATTCTACTGGATTGGGGTCCGCAGAAGCTGACGTTCTACCACTGAACTACTCCCTCCTTTTATAATCAATAACTTACCAAGCGTGCTGGGCCTCACTGATCAACTCACTGATCATTTTCATAAAATAACGCACATCAGCCCTCACGAAAACCGAAGGAGCAAGATGAACGTGGACAGTGGGTAGGCTCATAAACAAGTCAACCTTTTACAGTATCGCCGACTTGGCGACCGCTGGCAATTCGTCCCTGATGCCCGGAAGAATGGCAAGCCCGACCCGCGGCTTGTACTTGTCAATGGTGTTCCGACCAGCAGCAAAGGCGGGCATTTCTATCTCGCCTGGAGGGAGGAGGGCAAGCTAAAACGGCAGGCCGTTGGTTCCTCTCCGCGCGAAGCCTTGAACGCGTGGCACGTCAAAATGGGAATCCTTGCTGAACATGTCGAACAAGAGCCTGAATCAGAGACGGCGGAGAGCAAGACGATTGACGCTGCAACCACCTCAGATTGACATCGTTGACAGGGTGCGAGACTCTCCCGGCAAAGGTATTCAATCGAAGGGGGTTGTTGCCGTACTGAGACAGGCAAGCCGGGGCAACTGGGCTGTGGCAGTGCCCCACTTGAAAACAACAAACGTAGTTGGCGTTGCCAAGGAGATATTGGCAGAAAGGTTGAAGGAAGATGCCGAACGGGTATCCGACACAGGCGGAAATTCAAGAGTTTCTGGAAGCGAACCGGAAGGGCGGTGCGGAGGCAATAGCGAACCTCTTGCGCGAAAAGCAGGCCAAGAAAGCGCAGGAACCGCAGAGCCAGCCGAAGCCGAGCGAACCGCAGGTGATCGCACAATGGACGGCGAAGCGGAAGAAGACGAGCTGGGGAAACCAGACGAAGAACTCGGAGACGAACCCCCCGGAAAAGGGCCAGTAGAGAAAGAGGAAGCATTGGGATTTGAAGACAAGGGAGAGAAGCCTTGAGCGATTACCTCATGGCGGCGATTGCTACGTTCCGCCATCCAAGGAAATTGTCTGAAGTACTTTGACATCGTTGACAGGGGTGCGAGGCTCCCCGGCATTCGGCTGGTGTTGGTTCAAAGGGTGGTTTGCCATGACGCAGAGGGACGGCAACCGGCAGGCTACCCACAGCGGAACACAGAATAAAAAGTCGCCTAGCGATTGTTGGATCGGGGCACAGTAGGGGTATCGCAGTACAAGATTTCGCGTTCTACCCGCATAAACACTGGCGACTTCAAATCGGTTTGGTAGTCGTTAGCGCTACCAGAGATTCATTGACAAGGCCCGCTATTTTGGCGGGCCTTTTGTCTACTTCGGTAATGACCCTTCAGTCACTGCGTCGGCTTTTCTTTCCTTGTATTTGCGGTCGGCGTGGCAGAGAATGGAACTCACGTTGCCCGCGCCTTGTATCCCTGTTTTTTCGTTGAGGATGAGTGTGGACGGCGAGGTTGCCGGCAAACCGGGTTCGCGGTGCGCGCCGGGGCGTCTGGCGTGTGTATAAATCGATGAGGAATGCGGGTTTATCTCGTATCCGATCTGGGATTAAGGCTCGTATCAAATGTCGTGTCAATTGCCGTGTCAAGATTCGTATCGGGGCTCGTATTAAGGCTGGACAGGACTCCGCGGCGGAAACGAAACGAATCGATGAAGTTTCGCGTGGTCCTCTTTAGTTGTTAGATGGATGAGTGCGAATGGACGCCAATACATACTGCGCATACAACAAGTCCCGGCAGAGTTATCTGTGCGCAGAGGCTGCTGTTGTTGATTCCGTGCTCGACCCGTTGCGGGTTCTGAAGGTACTGATTGAGGGCCTTGACCGGGATACGGAGACCGCTCTTTACCTGAAGCGATTCAGCGGCGTTCCAGTGGCGGGAACGCTGTCTGCATTTGACCTGGTTTATCTGGACCGGAACAACCGCGTGATTCATGGCGTTGCCTTGTCTCCCGACTATGAGGTGATGCCGTTCAGGGGCCGGGCTGAGTCCGCTCTTGTTTTGCCGCCAGGCTCGATTGCGCGCTCACGGACTTCCACCGGGGATGAACTGCTGTTTACCGTTGTCAAGGAAGTCGAGAGTCAGCCGGAGATCGCGCCCGTTGCAACTGCCGCAGAGCAAGGCGAGTTGATTGCGGAACCGGCGCTGCAGGACACCGGCGGCGATGAACTCATCTTTACCGTGGACGAGGAGACAGAGAGCCAGGCTGAGCCAGCTGCGCTTGCCGCTGTTCCTGAGCAGGCGGTGGAGAGTGCTGAACCGGCGTTGCAGACCCGTTCCAACGATGAGCTGATCTTTGTGGTTGCCGATGAAGCAGTGAGCCTGAGCGAGCCGGTTCCCATTTCAACCGCGGATGAACAGGCTGCGGATGAGGCAGGAGCCGCGGCGGAACAATTGCCGGATCAAGGCGGTATGGAATCGCTGACTGCGGGCGAGGACGCAGTTGAGCAGCAGGCCGCGTTGCAGCAACTGGATGCGACGCAGGAAGCGGGAGCCGAGGCGCAGCAGGATTCACTGGAAGACGATCTGCGGCGACTGGTTGCCGGGAAGCCGGACAAGAAGGACGTGAAGGGCCCCGCGGACCAGTGGAATTCCATGGAAGCGGAGTTGCGGCGTTCGATTGCGCAACGGGAGAATCGGCTCAAGCGCATTCGAATTTGGACGTCCGCGCCACCGAGCAGGTTGCGGCCTGGTTTTCCTCGACTGAAAGATGCGTTGAAGGCTCCGTTTCTGAGTTCAGCCGACTGGGTGGGCAAGGAACCGGGGGAAACTGCGGGCGCGGGCGCCGATGCTCCCGGGAGCGAGAAGCTGCAATCGCCTGCGCGGAAAGAGTCGATGCGGATCCGGCTGCTGCGGCGGATTGACTACTTCTTGCGCTGGATTGATTATGCCGAGAATGAGCCCGTCGAAATCGAAGCGGAGGAAGATCCCGATCAACGCCGGGGCGAACGGCTTGCATTTCCAAACATGGTTGCTTTCTGCTGGACGGGCGGGCTGCCGAAGCCATTCAAAGTGGGCAACATCAGCGTGAGCGGGTTTTACCTGATCACGGATGATCGCTGGTCGCCGGGAACGATTCTTAAAATGACGCTGCAAAGCTCGAATACGACGGGAGAGAATCCGAGGGACGCGATCACCGTGCATGCAAAAGTGGTTCGTCTGGGCCCGGATGGCGAGGGCTTTGAGTTCGTACTGACCAAGCTGCTGGAGTAAGCGCTGGCGGCATCCTGCGGCGAAGCGGATGGGATACGGCTATTCCACGCCGGGGTGGCTCAGCGTGTCAGCGTGCGGCACCAATTGCATGTAGACGGACCGGGGCATGGACGTCTGCCAGTGGCTGGTGGCGCGGGCATAGAAAACCAGACCAAGAAAGATATAGGCGAGAGCTGCAGCGACGGCGAGCGGCTTGACGGCGCGGCGATACCAGCGCTGCGCGGGCTCGGCGGCGCGACGCGGCGGCAGCGCTAACTGCAGGGCATTCTCTGCCGGGCATGCGGCGACGCAGAGCATGCAGGCGCCGCACTCGACGGAGCGGATCTGCACGAGTTTGTCGACAGGCAGGGCTGCGGGGCAGACGCGGGCGCACTTGCCGCAATCGATGCAGGCGTCTGCGTCGCGGCGGATTTTGACGGGGCTGAGCAGGGAAGCGAGGCCCATGAGCGCGCCGTAAGGGCAGAGATAGCGGCACCAGAAGTTCTGGATAAGCATGGAGAGCAAAACGAGCAGGCCCATGATGATGAGGCCCGTCTGGCCGATGTGGCGGAAGAAGTTGAGCATTTTGACGTCGGCGACAAGGCCGTAGGGGGTTTGCATGAACCCTTCGAGCGCCTGGGCCGACATGGCGGCGATGAAATAGAGGAAGAAGCCGAGGAGCAGATATTTCAGGCCCCGGAGGGGCAGGTCGGCCCAGCGGGGCAGGCGGAGATTGCGGCCGAAGACTTTTCCGCCCAGCTTCCAGAGGACTTCCGAGATGGTTCCGACGGGGCAGAGCCAGGCGCAGAAAGCCTTCTTGAGCAGGAGGCTCATAAGCAGAAAGGCCGCGAAGAGGAACATGGCCGCGGGGTGAACGAGGGGCACGTGGCCGGTGAGCAGGAAGTATTTGGAGTTCATGAGGCCGGCGATGGGCAGCCAGCCCTCAACTCCGGCAGGGCGAGAGACATAGAGGGCGTTGCCGCCGTGCTCGAAGTAGCGGACCCAGAGGTAGAACTGGAGGCCGAGCCAGGCGTTCAAGGCGACGAAAAGCCATTGCACGGCCTGGCGGATGCGCTGCGAGCGGTCCGGCGAGGACCGGCGGATGAGGGTCTTCTTGTGAAAGTCGCGGGGAGCTTGCGGAGTTGCCAGTGCGCCCATGTCAGATTCGTCCTTCTGGATGGGAGAGTAACGGAGCGGCTCAGCGCGCACTATGACTTAAATCACACACGTGGATTGTGTGGGCTGAACGTCCCGCCTGGCGGGAAGGAGCCAACCGTCTGCGCGGCGACGCCGTCTAAGGGCTTGAAGGTGTACCCTAGCCCATGATGAAGCGACTTTGGACGACTCAGAGCGTAGGCGTGTTTGCGCTGGCGGCAGGCCTTGCGGCATTGTGCAGCGCGGCTCAGCAGCCCGCTGCGCCGCCAGGGGCAAAAGCGCCGCAGGCGACGGCGAAAGGTCACCAGGTAACGGTGCCGGTGACGGTGCGCGACAAGCACGGCGCGCTGGTGAGCAGCCTGGACAAAGGCGACCTTACGCTGACGGATAATGGGCATCCGCAGGTGATCCAGGAGCTTACGCGCGAGAGCAAATTGCCGTTCCAGGTGGGGCTGCTGGTGGATACGAGCCACAGCGCGATGGCGGCGATCGAGGACGTGCGCAAGGCGGCGGACAAGTTTGTGGACCAGATGCTGCCGGCCGAGAATAAGGCGGGGACAGCGGCAGGCTCCGCGGCGACGGGTGGGGCCAAGACCGCAGGCGGCGCGACGGATGCGGCCGGCGATGAGATGTTTCTGATTCACTTTGACCGCGAGGTGGAGTTGCTGCGGGATTTTACGGCGTCGCGCGAAAAGCTGCACAAGGAACTGGATGAGATGGGGCCGACTTCGCGGACAAAGGATGACCGGGAAGGGCCGGAGACGACCGGAGACAACCGGCAGCGTCCGAGCGCGGGAGAGACGACGCAGCTTTACGATGCGATTTTTCTGGCGTCGGATGAGCTGATGAAGCCGAAGACGGGGCGCAAGGCGCTTGTGGTCTTCTCAGACGGCGTGGACCTGGGCAGCAAGGAAACGATGAACGAGGCGCTGGACGCGGCGGAGCGGGCGCATGTGGCGATCTACACCATCTACCTGAAGGGCGACCAGGGCCGGGAGAATCCTTTCGCGAACCACGGCCGGAGTGGCGGGCCGGGCGGAGGCTACCCAGGCGGCGGCTACCCGGGAGGTGGGTATCCGGGCGGCGGCTATCCGGGAGGCGGGTATCCCGGTGGAGGCTATCCGGGCAGCGGAACCCCGGGCGGCGGACGACAGCCGCAGACGGATGGCAGAAAGACGCTGGAGCAGATTGCAACGCGGACGGGCGGGCTGTATTTTGACGCCAGACGGAAGCAGGATCTGGAAGAGATTTATGGGCTGATCGCACAGGATATTCGCGGGCAGTATCTGCTGACCTACACGCCGGAAAAGCTGGAGGAAGACGGCAGCTTCCACAAGATTGCGCTGAAGACGGACAAGAAGGACCTGACCATTGTGACGCCGGAAGGGTATTTTGCGCCGGGCGGGGAAGCGCAGTAATCAAGCAGGGATTCTTTCAGACATTGCAGGCAGGCCGCGCTGAAGACGCCGGGCCATGCAGCGCCCCGGTGGGAGCGCTGCATGGCCCGGCGGTGCTTGGAGGGCATCGCTGCCATCAGAACTTGTAGGAGATGCCTACGAGGGGAGTGGGTCTGGCGCGGAGGCCG
>JAJXXG010000374.1 GCA_021781255.1 Acidobacteriota bacterium | reverse complement strand
CCGAGCTGAGCGACGGACTCCAGGGTTTGTGCTGTGCCGCCCTTTCGCCATAGCTTGAAAAAGCTCCTTCGACTCTGCTTTGCTCCGTTCAGGATGACAGGGGCACGCTTGGTTCGTGCTGCCCGCCAGCGGTGAAAGATCCATACTGCTGCCACCACCACCCCGGCGACAACCGGCACGGCCCAGAACGTATGCGTGATGCCGCGATGGTGTTTGAGTTCCTCGACCGGGCCGGCGAATCCCCAAAGAACGTCAAGATCGGCGGCCTCCGCGGCCAGTACTGCAGCCAGAGTGGCATACCGCGTCTTGCGGTTGAATCCGGCGCGGCCCATGCAGGCGCCAGTGAGGAAGTGCGTAACTGGTTCCATGAATGCAGACG
Organism: Acidobacteriota bacterium; assembly: GCA_021781255.1. The sequence goes on along the minus strand of JAJXXG010000374.1, from coordinate 8,500 downwards.
ATCCTGCTTAGAGAATGACACATGGGTTCGGTGGCGGGGCAAGAATTGCGCCGAACTGGTTAGGCAAAGCGGGGCGCGGTTCGCCTACAATCAGGGAAGAATTGAAAGGCCGTTTGAGGGGCCCATACCGCCATGATGCAGCACGAAGCCAATTGGATAAAGAGGAGTATTTTGACCACAGGAATCTCGATTGCTATGGGAGCGGCTGCCGCAGCCGCACAAACGTTACCTGCCGAAGTCAGTTTTGGCCCAAGCAATCCCTTTTACGCGCCCAGCACGCTGCCGTTCAAGGCGCCGCCCTTCGACAAGATCAAAGACAGCGATTACCAGCCGGCGATCGACGCCGGCATGGCGAAGCAGATCGAGGAAGTGGAGGCGATTGCCAACAACCCCGCGCCGCCGACCTTTGAAAACACGCTGGTGGCGCTGGAACGATCGGGCCAGTTGCTTGACCGTGCGATGGCCGCGTTCAACTGCGTCACCGGCGCAAACACCGATGACGACTTGCAGAAGGTGCAGGAGTACGAGGCGCCGCGGCTGGCCGCGCATCAGGACGCAATTTACCTGAACGCCAAACTGTTTGCGCGCGTGAAGGCGATCTACGAGAAGCGCGCTTCGCTCCATCTCGATCCCGAGTCGCTGCGGCTGGTGGAGTATGACTACCAGCAGTTTGTGAAGGCCGGGGCTAATCTCTCCGACGCGGACAAAGCCAGGCTGAAGACGATCAACGAAGAAGATTCGACGCTTGAGAACGCCTTTATGAACAAGCTGCTGGCTGCAACGAAGGCGGGCGCGTATTCAACCGCCGATCCCAAGGCGCTGGCCGGGCTGAGCGAAGCGCAGATAGCCGCGGCCGCACAGGATGCCCATGCGCGCAAGCAGCAAGGCTGGCGGGTGCCGCTGCAAAATACCACGCAGCAGCCCGATCTGACGTTCCTCACCGATCGCGCCACGCGCAAGGAGATCTTTGAGAACTCCTGGAACCGCTGCGAACACGGCGACACCAACGATACGCGCGCGACCATTGCGCGGCTGGCGCAGCTTCGCGCCGAGAAAGGCGCGCTGTTGGGGTTCCCGAACTATGCAGCGTGGAATTTGACTGACCAGATGGCGAAAACGCCTGAGACGGCGATCCATTTTATGGATGCGCTGGTGCCAGCGTCGACGGCGAGGGCCGCAGGCGAGGCCAAAGACATCCAGGCCCTGATTGACGCGCAGCATGGCGGCTTCACGCTGGAGCCGTGGGACTGGGAGTTCTATGCCGAGCAGGTGCGCAAAGCCAAATACGATTTGGACGAGTCGCAGGTAAAGCCCTACTTCGAGCTGAACAACGTGCTCGAAAACGGTGTCTTCTATGCCGCGCACGAGCTTTACGGCCTCACGTTTAAAGAGCGCAAAGACATTCCGGTTTATCAGCCGGACGTGCGCGTGTTTGAGGTTTTCGATGCGGATGGCAAGCCGCTGGCGCTGTGGTACTGCGACTACTTCAAGCGCGACAACAAAAATGGCGGAGCATGGATGGACAACCTGGCAGGCGAGTCGAAACTGCTCGGCCAGTTGCCGGTGGTTTTCAATGTGGCCAACTTCGAAATGCCCGCGCCGGGGCAGCCGGCGCTGCTCAGCTTCGACGATGTGACCACAATGTTCCACGAGTTCGGCCACGCGCTGCACGGCATGCTTGCCAACACCGTGTATCCCAGCCTTTCGGGCACGCAGGTGCCGCGCGATTTTGTCGAGTTTCCCTCGCAGTTCAACGAACACTGGGCCAGCTATCCGGCGGTCTTTGCGCACTACGCAAAGCATTACAAAACCGGCGAGCCCATGCCCGCGGAGCTAGCGGCGAAGATTCAAAAATCGAAGACTTTCAATCAGGGTTACGACCTGACGGAGATTCTTGCCGCGGCTGAGCTGGACATGCAGTGGCACACGCTGCCGGCGAGCACAACGCTCGAAAATCCCGACACGTTCGAGACGGAGGCGCTCGAGCGGACGCACCTTAAGATCAGCTACCTGCCGCCGCGTTACCGCTCCACCTATTTTCTGCACATCTGGGCTAACGGCTACCAAGCCGGTTACTACGCCTACCTGTGGAGCGAGATGCTGGACGACGACGCTTTCCAGTGGTTTCTGGATCATGGCGGGATGACGCGCGCCAACGGCGACCGCTTCAGGCAGATGGTGCTTTCACGCGGCAATACCGAGGATCTGGAGAAGATGTATGAGGCGTGGCTGGGTGGGAAGCCGAGCATCGAGCCAATGCTGAAGTTCCGCGGGATAAAGGATGAGGGCAAGAAGTAGGCGTGCTATCGCACCCTTGCCGCAGAGACAAGTACGCGGCAAGGATGGGGCACCCGCTGTTCGTGCTGAAGCCTCCGTTTTGAGACATATAATCCTTACGTATGACCGACTCGGGCGACGCGCGCAGGATCGAGAAGCTGCGGGAGGAACTTCGCCGTCACGAGCATCTCTATTATGTTCTCGACGCTCCCGCGATCACGGACGCCGAGTACGACGCGCTGATGAACGAGTTGAAGCGGCTGGAGGCTGCGCACCCTGAGCTGCTCACGCCGGATTCGCCGACGCAGCGCGTGGGAGGCAAGCCGGCCGAGGGATTCAAAAAGGCGCAGCACTCGCGGCCCATGCTTTCGCTGGACAACGCGTACTCCGCCGAGGAGCTGGCCGACTGGGACAGGCGTGTGCGCGAGCTGGCCGGCAATCTGCCCGTCGAATACACGGCCGAACTGAAGCTTGACGGCCTGAGCGTGGCGCTGCGCTACGAACCAGCAAAAGACGGCGGTGCGCAGATTGTTTCGGGGCTGACGCGCGGGGATGGGCAGACCGGCGAAGATGTAACCTCGAACATTCGCACCATCCGCAGCGTGCCTCTCGCCGTCTCTGCCGAAAAGCTAAAGCTGGCCAGCCTCGCGCAGGGACAGGCGTTCGAGGTGCGCGGCGAAGTGGTGATGCCGGAGAAGGCTTTCGAGCTGCTGAACGAGGAGCGCGAGCGGGATGGGCTGCCGCCGGCTGTGAATCCGCGCAACGCCGCGGCCGGCACGTTGAGGACGCTCGAGCCCAGCATCGTCGCGAACCGGCGGCTGGTTTTCTTCGCTTACTTTTTGCTCGTTGAGGGCGAGTATTGGGCGCAAGGGCAAACCGCTACGCTCGACGCGCTCGGTGCGCTCGGCTTTCGCGTAAACCCGCATCGCCAGTGCGTCAGCACCCTCGACGAGATGGTCAAGTTTATCGGCGATGCCGAGAGCGGGCGCGCCTCGCTCGGTTACGAGATCGACGGCGTGGTTCTGAAAGTTGACGCGCACGCCACGCAACAGCGCCTCGGTTATACCGGCCGCGCCCCGCGCTGGGCCATTGCGTACAAGTTCACCGCCAAATCGGGTGTGACGCAGGTAAAGAGCATTACTGTGCAGGTGGGGCGCACCGGCAAGCTGACGCCTGTCGCGGAGCTGGCGCCGGTGTTTATCGGCGGTACCACCGTGAGCCGCGCCACACTGCACAATGCCGACTTTATCGAGCGGCTGGGATTGAAACTGGAAGATTGGGTCAAGGTAGAGCGCGGCGGCGACGTGATTCCCAAAGTGGTGGAGGTGATCGAAGACGCCGAGCATCCGCGCGGGAACCGCAGGTTCTCTTTCCCTTCGGTTTGCCCCGAGTGTGGAAACGGCGTGGTCCGCGAAGAGGGCGAGGCCGATTGGCGCTGCATAAACACCGACTGCCCGGCCAAGCTGCGCGAGAGCTTGTTGCACTTTGGCCGCCGCGAGGTGATGAACATTGAAGGGTTGGGCGAGGCGGTGGTGGAGCAGTTGACGGAAAAACAACTCGTCAAGAGTGTTGCCGATCTCTACCGGCTCACGGAGCGCGACCTGCTCTCGCTTGAGAAGCAAGTGACGCGCAGGAACAAGGCCACCGGCCAGGACGAAACGAAGACCGAGGCATTGCTCGGCCCCAAGGCCACAGATGCTCTGCTCAGGCAGATAAACGAGTCGAAGCACGCGGGCCTGGCGCGCGTGCTGATGGGGCTCGGCATCCGCTTTGTGGGCGAACGCACCGCCGAGTTGCTTGCACAGGAATTTGGTTCGATTGAAGCGCTGATTTCAGCCACGGCCGAGGAACTGGAGCGCGTGGAGGAGGTCGGTCCGCGCATCTCACAGGCGATTCTGGAGTTTTTCGGGGCAGTCGCGAATCACGCCCTCGTTGCAAGCCTGAAAGATGCCGGCGTGGATATGACTGCAGAGAAGAAGCAGCGCTCCACGCAGCTTGCAGGCTTGACTTTCGTATTAACGGGAACACTGCCCACACTCACTCGCGACGAAGCGAAACAGAAGATCGAAGCGGCCGGCGGAAAGACCGCGGGCTCGGTGAGCAAAAAGACCAGCTACGTGGTGGCCGGCGAAGAGGCAGGATCGAAGCTCGACAAGGCGCGCGAACTGAAGATTGCGGTGATTGACGAAGCCGGACTGCTGGCGTTGCTCAGGGGCCAAACGCTGGCAACGTAGTCCATTCCCGCAGCACTCACTTCTGGATCGGGGGCAAGTGCTGCGTGAGGAGCGGCTTCGTGAGCAACAGCAGAAGCAGGAAAAGCGCGGCGACGGCCGCGCTCTCTCAAAGCAAGAACCAGGTTTGGCGACAGGATGCCGAGCCTGCGCTGCAACGGTTACTGCCCCGTTGCGAAATAGCCCTTCTTGGCGCGTACCTGGTAGCGCCGATCATAGCAATAGAGATAGATCGTTCGATAGGCGCCATCGGTCTTGAAATCGGCAGGCGTATAGACAAGCGCGTACTGGCTGCGCAGCTCCTCCTGGATGTTTTTGAAGCTTGTTGCCATGTCTTGCACCGATGGAGGCCAGAAGACCTCGCCGCCGGTCTCTTCTGCCAGTTGGGCCAGGACCTTATCGCCGGCACCGCGGCTAGGCGTCCAGTTGGTGCTGATGGCGTAGATGATGGTTTCGGCGCGCTCGCATTCCTTGATGGCTTCGGGAAGGTAGACGCGGCTCTGGTTGTCATCGCCGTCGGAGATGAGGATGATGGCTTTGCGCACCGGTTCCGGCCCGCGCTCAGTGAGCATCTTGTTGCGGCAGGCAGTATATACGGCGTCGAAGAGCGCGGTTCCCCCGCCGGGGCTCAGTTTGTTGACGCCCGTTTCCAGAGCGTCCTGATCGTTGGTCCAGTCGGCGGTGATCGTCGGCGTCACATCGAATCCCATAACGAAGGCGCGGTCGCTGCGCGCCTTGAGCACTTGCAGCAGAAACTCGGTGGCCGACTGCTGCTCAAACTGAAAGCGGGAACGGATGGAGGAGCTGGCGTCGATGACAAGGCCCACGCGCAAGGGCAGATTGATCTGCTGGTGAAACGAATTAACCCTTTCCGGCGCTCTCTGGTTGTCGAGAAGGGCGAAGTCGCTCTGGTTGAGGTTGGGAATGTAGTGGCCATGCCTGTCAGTGACGGTGAAGATGAGGCTGACTTCGTTGACGCCGATGTGATAGGTTGGTGCGCTCACATCGGACGGCGCGGCGCCTGGCTGCGCTGCACCTTGTATCTCCGGCTGCACAGCGGCTTGGGCAGGAGGTTGGGGTGGCGCAGCGCCCGCATTTCGCGCTGGTTGCTGGGCAAGCGCCGCTGCTAGAGGAAATGCCGCCGCCAGTGCGAGGCATACGAGATGCCTGCTGCCCGGATGCGGACCCGTCTGAGACGAGAAGAGATATCTGGTCATGACTTTCTCATTTTAACAATCGGAACGGAGTCATGCGCTCCTGGGGGTTTTGCGCCGATGGCGCTCGCTGGTGCCGAAGGTAACTGGAACCGCTGCCGCTTCAAGCCGGCTCAGAAAGGCAGTCAGTTCCTCTGGCAGCGGCGCCTCAAGCTCGAGCGGCTTTCCTGTGAGTGGATGGGCGAATTCGAGCCTGGCCGCGTGGAGAAAGTTGCGTCCCAGACGGAGTGTTTCCGGGGCAGCTTTACACCCCAGCGACGAAGACCTGTCGCTACCCCCCAAGGAAGCAAAGGCCGCTTCCTGGGGGGCCCGGTTGGGGGGGGCCACGGTTTTCAACTTTGCGGTACGGGAGGGCGAGGCATCTCGGGCCTGCTGATCATTGAGTTGCGAAGTGAGTTGCGAGGTGAGTTGCGCCGCGCCGCCGTAGAGCGTATCTCCCACTACAGGGTGCCCGATCGAGGCCATGTGCACACGGATCTGGTGGGTGCGGCCGGTCTCGATGCGTACCCGGAGCAAGGTGAATTTACCAAAGCGAGTCACCATGCGGCGCATGACTTCATAGTGCGAGACCGCTGTGCGGGCATTTGCGCCGGGTCGCGTGGTCATACGGGTGCGCCGCACCTGGTCGCGGCTGACCGCGGCGCTGATGGTGCCATTCTCGCGCGCCACCGTGCCCTGAACAAGCGCTATATAGGTTTTTTGAATGTGGCGACCGGCAAACATTGCGCTCAGTGCCGCATGGGCGCGGTCGTTCTTGGCCACGACGATCAGCCCGCTGGTGCTCTTATCGAGCCGGTGCACAATGCCGGGACGCAGCTCGCCACCCGTTGAGGAGAGCGCTTTAAAGCGGTGCAACAATGCGTTCACCAGCGTTCCCCGGCTGCGCGCATTGTCATTCTTTCCTGAGCCTGCGTGCACCATCATGCCGGCCGGCTTGTTCACCACGGCCAGGCCGGCATCTTCGTAGACTACGTCGAGAGGAATCGCTTCAGGAATGGCTTTCAGCGGCGCGGGATGCGGCTCGCCGGTGATGGCGATGCGCTCGCCGCCGCGCAGCTTCAGCGAAGGTTTCTGCCGTTGCTCCCCCTGTCCACTATCGACCAATACATCGCCCTGCTCGATGAGCAGTTGCACACGCGAACGGCTCACACCTTCAAGTTGCGCGGCGAGGAAAGCATCAAGGCGCCGGCCCTGCGCTTCGGCGGGCACATCGATCATGCGCAGGGCGCTCATGAGGATTCCCGGCTTTCGCCGGTTTGCGCAGCGCGGCCTGAGATTGCGTCTGGAACAGCGCCGGGAACCGTATTTGGAGCGGCGCTTTGCGAGCGTGTGCGCTCGCGCAGCACAAGCGCGCCGGCGATAAGCAGCACAACGGCGGCAATCTGCGGCCCATCGATTGCGCCCTGGAACAACGAAGCGCGGCCCTCCGGGTCGCGCCACAGTTCGGTCAGATAGATGGCAACGCCGGTTCCCATCAGCCACAGGCCAGCCACATCGCCCTGCCGACGTTGCAGAGGCAACCAGACAAAGAGCAGAACGCCGATCGCAAGGAACGCCATCGCCGCATATGCCTGCACAGGATGCAGCGGAATGCCGAGCGGCGCGCCGCTCCAAATTGCGGCCAAGGGATTGGTGTAGGTGACGGCCCAGTGCACGCCTGGTCCAGCTTCGGTGCCGAAGCCTGACCCCGCCGCCAGCGCGCCCAATTGTTCGAAGGCGAGTCCCAGAGCCAGAGGCGGCGCGAGCGCGTCAGCCGTAGCACGGAAGGGAAGTTTCTTTGAGCGCGCGTACAGTGCCGCACAACCGGCGCCTGCCAGAGCGCCCACGCCTGCCAACAGAGGATGATGCACAATCGCCAGGCCCAGCAGCCAAACAGGGTGTGAGCGCAGTGCGCTCCAGTTGGCGGCCACCAGCAGCAGTCGCGCGCAGGCGAGCGCCGCAAAGAGGCTCAGGATGCAGAGATTCCACACCTTGGCAGGGTCAAGGCGCATGATGCGCGCGGTGCGCTGTGTGAGGGCGAGCGCCAGCAGCACACCGAGCGCAGCGGCGGCGCCGTAGGAGGGGATGAGAACTGAGCCAATGTGAAAGAGAACTGGATGCATTTGAGACAGGATACAGCGAGACGGCAGGCCAGCAAGCGAGCGCGAAGGATGCTATGGAAGCTAAGCGTGGATTGAGGGCAGGAAAGACTTCACAGGAGCGGAATTGAGAGCCGGACTCTCAAGAGAGGTAGAATCCGGCCCACTGGGCCGTGAGCAATGCGCTGGTGAACCCGTCCTAAGACGGTGGAGCTCCCCGCGGTTCATTAGGCATTCCGGACTGGCGGACACGGCACACAGAACCGATTATTCGAGTCGAGCCCCTGTTCATTGAATGTTGGTTCAACCAGCGTTGACCACCCACCTGCTTTGCAGGCCGGTTTCTAATGCGGATAGTATGGCTCGGCGCCGAGAATTGCAAGTCTTGTGCAAGATAGGCGCGGTGTGGTAGGGTTTTGCACCCTCCGTTCAGGGAACGACTTGCCAAAAATGGATTGGGAGCCTCAGTTTCTGCTTCCGGCAGACTGGCTGGCAGCAAGCGCAGGCTTGCGGTTCGCAAGTTCGGCTGCCTGCGCAATCATCTTCTTCAATTTGCCTTCAATGGCTTCGTCGCCCACGTGCTGATCTTCGAGCACGCCGTCGGCATCGATGGAAAAAGTGGAAGGAATCGCGTTGACTTCAAACCAAGTGGCCATTGGCCCCGTAAATCTTCCGTCGCGGTACTGCAACCAGGTCATTT
>JAJXXG010000579.1 GCA_021781255.1 Acidobacteriota bacterium | reverse complement strand
CAGAGCCGCATCACCGGCAACGTGAAAGCTGACGGTTCCCCCCAGCATAGCGGAAACGTCAGCCGCGATTCCAGAAAGGGATTTCGATGACACGGTCATTGGACCGCGCATGCAGGTGTGTGCGTGCGGGAAGGTGTGCAAAGAAGGTGCTCCTTGCTGTGAGAGTGCTGATGCTGGCAGTTGGGCTCTTCTGCACAGCAGCAAAAATGATGGTGGCGCAGGAGCCGCCGTATTTCGTGACGTATTCCGAGGCTCTGGAAGAGCCGGGCAATTTGGAAATTGCGCTCAAAGGAATGACGGCGCAGCCGAAGAATGCGAATGGATTCTTCAGCCCGACGCTCGAGCTTGAGTATGGCGCGAAGGCATGGTGGACCACGGAGCTCTATTTGCAGGGCGTGGCCGTGGCAAATGACTCGACGATCTTCACGGGCTTTCGCTGGGAGAACCGCTTTCGCGTCCTACCGACCGAGCACTGGGTGAATCCGGTTCTCTATATGGAGTATGAGGACATAAACGGAGCGGACCGTAGCGTGCTGGAGGTGGTGGGTCACGATGGCGTGAACGACCTGCAGGGATTGAATGCGGAGAATCGCAGAGAAGTGGAGCGCGAGTTGGAAGGCAAGCTGATTCTCTCAAGCAACGCGAAGGGCTGGAACTTCTCAGAGAACGTGATTGCCGAGAAAAATCTGATGGGCGGGCCATGGGAGTTTGGCTACGCAATAGGCGCGAGCCGACCCCTTGCCTTGGTCGCGCAGGCTCGAAGATGCGCTCTGTGCCGCGAGCATTGGAGTGTCGGTGCGGAGATCTATGGCGGACTGGGGACAACGGCGAGTCCAGGCTTGCACGATACCTCGCACTATGCCGGGCCAACGGTGAGCTATAGCCCACCACGCGGGCCACGGGTTGATTGTTCGCCGCAGTTCGGGCTGAACCATAACAGCGCAGGCGTATTGTGGCGCTTCAAGCTGTCTTATGAGATTCAGCAGTTTCGCGACTGGTTCCATGGAGACTTGTTCCACCGGGGAGGTGCGCGATGAGACGTGCGTGGATTCGGATAGCGTTGGCGACGATGCTGGCTGCCGCTTCCCTGCTGGCGATGGCGGCGAGCAGCCGCTGGATGAGCAAGGTTCCGCAAAAGGAACGGGAACGCGTGAATCCCTATGCGAAGCAGTCAGGAGCGATTGCGGCGGGCAAGTTGCTATTTGAAGACCACTGCGCCAAATGCCATGGCGCGGATGCGCTGGGACGACACGGGCGGCCGAGCCTGCGCAGCGAAGAGATACGTGCGGCAACGGACGGCCAACTGGCATGGCTGCTGAAGAATGGCAGCTTGCGGAAAGGGATGCCGAGCTGGAGCGTTCTGCCGGAGCCGGAGCGATGGCAGATCATCAGCTACCTGCGGAGCCTTCCAAAGGAGCCGCGGAGCAGCACAGCAACCACTGAGTCCCGATAGAGGTGAAACGCCGAACGGGCCGCGAAGAGGCGGCCCGTTCGGTATTCATCTTGCAGCGTTCAGGCGTAAATGCCGCGCTGCTTGATGGTGAAGGCAACGCGGTCAATGGCCAGCATATAGGCCGCGATGCGGTTGTTGACATTGTGGGCTTCAGCATAGCGGACAACGTCATCGAAGCTGTCACGCAGGATGCCTTCCAGCTGCTCGTTGACGACCGCCTCTTTCCAGAAATAGCCTTGGCGGTCCTGCACCCACTCGAAGTAGCTGGCGGTGACGCCGCCGGCGTTTGCCAGGATGTCCGGCACGATGAAGATGCGTTTTTCGGCGAGGATTTCGTCCGCAACAGCCGTGGTGGGCCCATTGGCGCCCTCCACAATGATGCGCGCACGAATCTTATCAGCGTTGCGGCTGGTAATGACGTTCTCTGTCGCAGCGGGAATCAGCAAGTCGCAGTCGGAGACGATGAGTTCCTCGCTCGGCATGGCCTCAGCGCCGCGAAAGCCGAGCGTGGTGCCGTTGCGGTACTTATACTCGGCTAGCTGATGGATGTCGATGCCACTGGGATTGAAGAGGCCGCCGTCCTTCTCTGCGATGCCGACTATTTTGTAGCCGTTCTCCATCATGATGCGCGCGGCATGGGAACCGACATTGCCGAAGCCCTGAATCACAACTCGGCAACCGTCTATGCTCATGTTCAGGTAGCGAAGGCTCTCATTGCAGGCAATCATCACGCCGCGACCCGTCGCTTCGAGGCGTCCGCGCGAACCGCCAATATTGATCGGCTTGCCGGTGACGACGCTGGTGACGGTGTGGCCCACGTGCATGGAGTAGGTGTCCATGATCCAGGCCATCGTCTGCTCGTTCGTGTTGACGTCGGGCGCGGGAACATCCTTTTCAGGCCCGATGAATTCGATGATCTCAGAGGTGTAGCGGCGGGTCATGCGTTCCAGCTCGCCGGTGCTCATGGCATGTGGGTCACAAACGACCCCGCCCTTGGCTCCGCCGAATGGAATGTTGACGACGGCACATTTCCAGGTCATCCAGCTGGCAAGCGCGCGGACTTCGTCGAGAGTGACATCTGTCGCGTAACGGATACCACCCTTGGCAGGGCCGCGAGCGATATTGTGCTGCACGCGGAAGCCGGTGAAGATTTCAATGCGGCCATCGTCCATGGTGACCGGAAAGTGGACGATGATTTCACGTGAGGGAGTTCTGAGCAGCTTCCACAAACCTTCATCAAGGTTGAGCTTTCGAGCTGCGAAATCAAACCGTGCACTCTGCGCTTCCCAGGGATTGATTTCCTGGTCGAGAGTGACGGTTGAAAGTGCCGTAGGCATACATTTCTCCAATTCTGGGTGCACACCGCAGGGCGAGGGAGCATTTGGCGCGTGCTCCATTCGCGCCTTTGGATTTGCGGCGGCACTCTCCCGGAATCCTCCGGGGGTACTGCAAAGTCCGGCGCCGCGCTGCGGGCGGAATTCCAGACTGTACGGTTGGCCCCATAACCCAAAAGGGCCCAAACCCCTGTGAGTCTAGGCCTGCCGGGAAACGGCCGTCAAGCCCACCGGAACCAGCGCTTGAACCCCACTCAAGAGGCCAGGTCCGTCCCCAAGTAGCGAGCGGATTGGTTGCGCGCAGCACGAGTTTTTCACGTATGGGCACTCCGGGGTAACGGGTGCAGTGGATGGGCAAAGGCTGGGAGGAGCCGGATGAGACGACGGCATCCGGCAGATTGGAGGGAGACCTGGGAAGTCACCCCCGTAACCCAAAAGTGGTGGAAAAAAAGGGTACTCCCGGCTCGAACCCTAAGCTAAACTCTTCACAGTGCCTTAGCATTCAAAGGCCGGATGAGTAATCTCTTTCTGACTTTGAGGGCTTGGAATGGAACAGGGTAGTAGCCATCAATCTCGTTGAATCAGAAGTGGATACCGCGCACTACATGAGGTTCTGGAAAGTGCGGGAGCAAGAATGACAGCCGCAGAGAGAATTGTTGTCGTCGACGATGATGAGGTAATTCTAAAGATCGTATCCGCGTCTGCGGAGGCGATGAGTCTGCGGTGTGTGGCTGCACGGGATGCAGGACAACTTCTCGAACTTTTGACCCCTGATACAAGCCTTCTCCTGCTGGACCTGGTGATGCCGAATATGGACGGCATTGAGGTGCTGCGCCTGCTGGGGCAACAGCAGTGCCGGGCAGGCATTGTGCTGATGAGCGGCATAGACAAGCGCGTGATTGAGACCGCAAAAAAGATGGCGCGTAGCCTGGGGCTGACTGTAGTAGGCCACCTGCAGAAGCCGTTTCCGATTACGGCATTGACGGCGCTGCTGGATGGCCATGCAGGAGGTGGCCAGGAGGAATTGGAAGAAGAAGAATATCCAAAAGTGTCCTACCCGGATGAGGAACTGATTCAGGCGCTGGAACGCGGCGAGATTGTGAACTACTACCAGCCGCAGATCAGCTTTGCCACGGGCGAGGTGGTGGGTCTGGAAGCGTTGGCGCGGTGGAATCATCCGGAGCGCGGGGTGGTGATGCCGAACAGCTTTATTGCGCGCGCTGAGACTCTGGGCCTGATGGACAAGCTGTGCTGGCTGACAGTGGACCGAGGGCTCTCTGAGTTGAACCGTTTTGCCGGACCGGACGGAAAAGCGCCCCGGCTTTCACTGAATGTGTCAGTGACTTCTCTGCGCGACCTGAGATTCCCTGACGTGTTTCTAGAGATTGCCAACAAGCACGGCATTGCAGCCACGAACATTGCCGTGGAGATTACCGAGACGGGGCTGGTGGACGAGATGTCGCGCATGCTGGACGTGCTGACGCGGCTGCGGATGCGGCAGATTCAGCTCTCCATCGACGATTTTGGCACTGGCTATTCAATGATGCGACAGCTGCAGAATGTGCCGGCCATCGAATTGAAGATCGACAAGAGCTTTGTGCAGAACATGGACACGAACCTGAGTGATCGCGTGATGGTGGAGAAGATTATCGAGATGGGCCACGAGCTGAATATGGAAGTGGTGGCGGAAGGCGTGGAGACGCAGGCACAGTTTGAGCTGCTGCGGCAGAAGGGTTGCGACACAGTGCAGGGATATTTTTACAGCAGGCCGCTTTCGCCGGACAACCTTGTGGCATGGCTTGCGGAGTACTACGCCAAACAGCATGCCTGAGCCTAAACAATGGGGCTCCCACCGGCGACGGGGCAAGCCGGAGCGGGTACACTGGAGCCTGTGAACGCCTCTTCCTCCAAAACAGAGCCTAGCCGCAAGGACTTCCTGGCACTTGCCCGGGAACACACCCTTGTACCGGTGTTTCGCACGCTGACCGCCGACCTGGAGACACCAGTGTCGGCCTTTTTGCGCGCGGCGTGGCCGGAGCGCGAGTGCTTTCTGCTGGAAAGCGTGGAGAATGGCGAGCAGGTGGGGCGGTACACCTTCATTGGCGTGCATCCTTACAAGCGGATAGTGGCGCGCGGCCGGCAGATAGCCATCACCGAGGGCAAGCGGACGACGCATCTCGACGGCGACATCTTCAAGGTGCTGCACGAGGCGCTGGACGGGCACAAGCCGGCGCGAATTCCGGGTTTGCCACCCTTCACCGCGGGCGCGGTGGGCTTTTTCGCATACGACGCAGTGCGGCAGATTGAGCGGCTGCCGGAGCAAGCGAAGGACGAACTCGGCGTGCCGGATGCCTGCTTGCTGTTTTTTGACGAAGTACTGGCCTTTGACCATGTGCGTAAGCAGATCTGGCTGGTGGTGACGGCGGACGTGACGCTGGCCGCGCCGGATGAGGCCTATGCGGATGCGGTGAAGCGGCTGGCGAAGCTGGAGAAGCGGCTGGCCGGTCCACTGCCGAAGCTGCCGAAGCCGAAAGGCCAGGCGAAGCTGAAGGTGACGCACCGTACGCGCAAGCGCGATTTTCTGGCGGCTGTGGAACGGACGAAGGAGTACATTCGCGCGGGCGACGTCTTTCAGGCGGTGCTGTCACAGCGCTTCGACACGGAGCCGGGAATCGACACGTTCCAGGCCTATCGCGCACTGAGAACGGTGAATCCGAGTCCGTATATGTACTTTTTGCGGTTTGCGCCGGAGGGGCCACTGGGCGGCGGGCGCGTGAAGGGGAAGAAATCTGCCAGGAAGAAACAAGCACATGAGGTGCTGGAGCTGGCAGGCTCGTCGCCGGAACTGCTGGTGCGCGTGCATGGCAGAACGGTGGAGTACAGGCCAATTGCAGGGACCAAACCGCGCGGCGCAACCGAAGCCGAGGACCTGGCGCTGGAGGCCGAGATGATGGCCGACGAGAAAGAGCGCGCCGAGCACGTGATGCTGGTGGACCTGGGACGCAACGACGTGGGCCGGGTGAGCGAGTTCGGCACGGTGAAGGTGGACCGGCTGATGTTTGTGGAGCGCTACAGCCACGTGATGCACATTGTGAGCTCGATTGAGGGCAAGCTGCGCAAGGGATTGACGGCGGTGGATGCGCTGCGGGCCTGCTTCCCTGCTGGCACGCTGAGCGGTGCGCCGAAGGTGCGGGCGATGGAGATTATCGAGGAGCTGGAGCCGGCGCGGCGCGGAACATACGGCGGCGCGGTGATGTACGCGGACTTCTCCGGCAATCTCGACTCATGCATTGCGATTCGCTCTCTGCTGGCCAAGGACGGCAAGGGGTATGTGCAGGCGGGCGCGGGAATCGTGGCGGATTCGGTGGCCGAGAAAGAGCACCAGGAGTCAATGAACAAGGCGCAGGCAGTGATTCGGGCGATAGAGCGGGCGAGAGAGCTGTTAGGAATAGTCGTCAGTAGACAGTCGTCAGTTATCAGCAAACAGCCGCCAATTCATTCAACTTTCCGCACTGAATAATTGCGTTTCAGGAATCCGCGCCGAAGAGGCGGCGGAAGAAGTGGCCGATGCTGCGGAAGAAGCCGCGGTGCTGCTTCTTCGGCTTGGCCTTGTGCGGTCTGGCAGGCGCTGGTGCCGGCGCCGACTGTGCGACAGGTGCGGGCGGCGCGGTGACGGCCGGTTCGGGAGCAGGCGTAGCGGTGGGGCTCTTGTAAACGAGCGGCGCGGTAACGGCAGGCTTGGTGCCGGCGGGGCGCTCGGGCTCCGGCGCGGGCTTGGAAAGCGGAACAAGGCCAGCGGATTGCGCGAAGGGAAAATCATTGGAGCCGACTGGGACGGGCGCGGGGCAACCGCAGGGCTCCTTTTCATTGTCGACCACCTCATGCGTGCTGCCGTGCTGGAACATGACGCGCTGGCCGGGTTGGACGCGATAAACGGAGCCATCAAAAACGCTGGTGACGAGGACGTAAGGCGCTGAGCCGCGGACAAGCGGGTTATCCACGCATGTGTCGCCCTGCTCGCCGAGGCGGACCTTGAGGTCCGCCGAGCCGGGGCCGCTGATGAGGATGCGAAAGTCAGGAGTGAGCAGGATGTCTGCGTTGCGGCCAGTGGCGAAGCTGGCCTCGAGGGCGCCATGGTCGAGGGCCATGAGCAGGCCAGGCCGGCTGCCGCCGGCGGGGACGCTGGTGTCTGCCGCGAGCTTTACGCTGGTGGCGGAGCAGACGCGGAGGGTGCCGCGACGTGGAAGAAGAACATCCGTTGCTTGTGTGCCGGAAGTGATGGTGCCGCTGGCGGCAATGATGGCCTTGCCGGAGGTGACCTCCAGCGCGCCGGTGACGGTTGCGCCCGCACCGGATTTGGCGTCGGCGAGCGGAACGATGGCGATGGGGTCAGCGGAAGCGTTCGGCACGGATGCGGGCGTTGGGGATGCGGCTGGTTGCGGCGAGGCGGCAGCCGGATTTGCGGGCGAGGCGGCGGACGCAGCGTTTTGCGCGGAGAGGAATTGTGCCGGGACGATGAGGATGAGGCCGAGCGCGGTAGCGAGCAGGTGAAGACGGGATTTGAAAAGGCCGGGCTCGATAGAAGTTGGCTCGTCAGGCATGGCTACATTTCGAGGAAGTTGCGAATCATCTGATGGCCGCCCTCGGTGAGCACGCTTTCCGGGTGGAACTGGACGCCTTCGATGGGCAGGGTGCGATGGCGCAGGCCCATAATCACAGATCCGGAGCCATTTTCGGGCGTGCGCGCGGTGATTTCGAGCTCGAGGGGAAGCGAGTCCTCGGCGACGATGAGCGAGTGGTACCGCGTGCAGGTGAGCGGCGAGGGCAGGCCGGCGAAGACGCCTTTGCCGTCGTGCTCCACGGGACTGGTTTTGCCATGCATCAGGTGAGCGGCGCGGATGACTTTGCCACCGAAGGCTTCACCGATGGCCTGATGGCCTAGGCAGACGCCAAGAATGGGCACTTTGCCCGCCATGTGGCGGATGAGCGGAACGAGGATGCCTGCGTCGGCAGGCGTGCAGGGGCCGGGCGATAGCAGAATGCGCTCAGGCTTGAGAGCTTCGACCTCCTCGACGGTGAGCTCGTCATTGCGGCGCACGACGACTTCGGCACCTAGCTCGCCAAGGTACTGGACGAGGTTGTAGGTGAATGAGTCGTAGTTGTCGAGGACAAAGACCATTTAGACCAGTGTAGCGCGAGGCGGTTGCGCGGACGGGCGGCATTTGAAAGACTGGCTTGGGCGGCAAAACAATGGTGCTTCATTTCCAAATTCAGGGACGAGTGCAGGGCGTGGGCTTCCGTTGGTTTGTGCATCGGGAGGCGCGGGAGCTGGAGTTGCGCGGCTGGGTGCGCAACACCGAGGACGGCGACGTGGAAGTAGTGGCGACGGGCACGGCCGAGGACCTTGATGAGCTGCGGCAGAGCCTACGCAAGGGGCCGAGAGGAAGCCGCGTGGACCGCGTGATTGAGCATCACCTGGATGAGAAGGAAGGCGAAGAGCTGGAGGCATTCAGGATTGAAGGGGCGTGGTGAACGCAGCCAGCTGGCGGCGTGCGGATATGCGAAGGGACGGGCCTCTATAATCGCAGAGGTGGTGGCGTGGCCGGTTTACCGGTTCCCTTCCCGCTGGACGGAATTCCGAAACAATCGAGTGACTAGACGAAGGAGCGAGCCGAGGCATGGCCGAAGGACGGAAAGAGATCAATGTGGATGCGCTGAAGGCGCTGGTGCGCACGGTGCCGGATTTTCCCAAACCGGGGATTCTGTTCTATGACATCACGACGCTGCTGAAGGACCGGACCGGCTTTGCGCAACTGATTGACGCGCTGGCGGCCCACTACATTGAGCGGAAGGTGGATCTGGTGCTGGGCATTGAGGCGCGTGGATTCATCTTTGGTCCGGCACTGGCCTACCGGCTGAACGCGGGCTTTGTGCCGGTGCGCAAGCCGAAGAAGTTGCCGGCTCCCGTTGCGCGCGTGACCTATGATCTCGAATACGGCTCAGACATGCTGGAGATTCACAAGGACGCAATTGCGCCGGGACAGCGCGTGGTGCTGGTGGACGACCTGCTGGCCACGGGCGGAACGATGGAAGCGACGGTGAAGCTGGTGCGG
>JAJXXG010000448.1 GCA_021781255.1 Acidobacteriota bacterium | reverse complement strand
ATGCCGATCGAAGCCAGCAGGCGCGCATACCCGGCAACCGGCGCGAGATCCTGGCGGACATGCCCGTCCTCAAAGAAGATGCTGCGCCCGGCGTAGCCGCGCTCAATCGAGCCATCGGGGTTGTCCCACTCATCCACCCAGCGAATGGACAGGGTGGCCTGCTCATACATTCCTGCTGCCGGCAACTCCTCACCGGATGCCAGACGGCGCAGCAGAGCGAAGGCCCCATACAGAATGCCCGTTTCCTCGGGAGCTTCAATCACGATGGACCCCGCACTCAACTCAGAGCTGCGGTACACAGAAAACTCCTGCGAGGCAGGATCGAGAACTGCGACCGCTTTCGACAGCGGCCCGTTTGAGGCGGGCACGGACGACAGCGAGCGATCGTGAATCGCAATGACCTGATGGAACGGCCTCCACTGCGGGAACTGCTTGTGAAGCTCTGCGTAGGTTCCAAGAAGGATGGAGCCCTCGCGAATCTTCTCGGCGATCTCTCCTTTACCGGTGATGCGTTGCAGACCTCGCACGAGCTCCGCAGCGGCGTTCTGCTCCACTCGCCCACGCCCCAGCGTCACCACACATGTGGGAATGTTGAGCGGTCTTCCCGGAGTCTGGTACTTCAACCAAGCGTCACCGGCGGTTTGAGGGGATGCTGAGAGTGAGCAAGCAAACAGCAGAAGTGCAGCAAGGCAACGGTAAAAATCGATTTTCCTCACAGGCATCCTAGCCTCCGGCGCGGCATTTTGCGCTCACACCGTTCTATCATCCGGGGGCGCGCCTGATCACAGGTTGATAGACTGAATTGTTTGCTTACAGCAGGAGGCTTATCCGGTATGCCCAGCACCATGCAGGCAGTTGTGAAGGCGCAGGCCGCGCCCGGCATCGAACTTCGCGAAGTGCCCGTACCGGTGCCAGGCCCCGGCGAAGTTCTCGTGTGCGTCTCGGCAGCCAGTGTGTGCGGGACTGATCTGCACATCTACAACTGGGACCCGTGGGCACAGGGGCGTATCCATCCGCCGCTCATTCCCGGCCACGAATTTGCGGGCGCGGTGGCCGGAGTGGGCCGCGGCGTCACCACCGTGAAGGAAGGCGACCTGGTGAGCGCGGAGATGCATGTGGCCTGCGGCAAATGCCTGCAATGCCGTACCGGCCTGGCGCACGTCTGCCAGCATGTGCGCATCCTGGGCGTAGACGCCGATGGCGCCTTCGCCAGCTACGCCATCATTCCCGAGACGAATATCTGGAAGCTGTCTCCTGCCATTCCGCATGACTATGCCTCGCTGCTGGATCCCCTCGGCAACGCGGTGCATACCGTGCTCGCCGGGCCGATTGCCGCAAGAACTGTGGCGGTGACGGGGTGCGGCGCCATTGGCTTGTTTTCGATCGCCGTGGCCAAGGCCTGCGGTGCGGCTCGGGTGTATGCCGTGGAAGTGAGTGCGTACCGCCGCAACGTGGCCGCGCAGATGGGCGCCGACCTGGTGCTGGACCCCGCGACCGATCAGGTCGAGGAGCAGATTCTTGATGCGACCGGCGGCACAGGGGTCGATGTTTTGCTGGAGATGTCTGGCCACCCCAAAGCCATGGCGCAAGGTTTTGCTCTGTTGCGCACCGGCGGCCGCGCCTCGCTGCTGGGGATTCCATCCCGCCCCGTCGAACTAGATTTTGCCCGCGACATCATCTTCAAGGGCGCCACAGTGCAGGGCATCAACGGTCGCAAGATGTTCGAGACATGGTTCCAGATGGAAGCGCTGCTGGCCGCCCACAAACTCAATCTTGAGCCGGTCATTACGCATCGGCTCAAGCTGGCCGAATTCGCCAGAGCTATGGAGTTGCTGCAGTTCGGCGATGCCATCAAGGTGATACTCACGCCGTAATTGCCCCTCCGGCGCTTGTCGCATGATGAACAGAGAAAGGCCGGAATGCGGGGGATGGCTGCATTCCGGCCTCGTTGTGCTGTGCTCTTGTTGTGCTGCGTTTCTCTGTCCACCTGCACGGAAAACGGGGCGGGCAATCTAGTTGCGTGCTGTGTCCGTCACCGTCAATGCCATTGTTGTCGAGTTGGTGATCGCTGTGATGCCGTTGCTCGACTGCGCGGTAACGTTCACCGTATAAGTCCCCGCAGGCGTGGGAAGATTGTGCGGAGGGCCATGATGGTAGTAGTCATACTGCGGCGAGCATGCCGTCGCTCCCAGCACGGATACAAAAGCAACCAGCGCCAGTAGAGACAGCCGTGTCAGCCACCGCCGCCGGCGCGCACCAAAGGCCAGGCCTGCCAATCCGAAAACTCCCGGCAGCAGCACGGCCCAGGCAACCGGTCGTGAGGTCGGCCGAATCTGCCGATCACCGGGAGTCAGTCGGGCAGTCGCCGCGACGCCGTTGGATGTGGCAAGCACCATGGTGCTGTTGATCGGCGCGGTTGAACTGGGAAGGACTTCAATATTTTCCGGGGTAAACGTGCAGGCCGACTGATCAGGCAGGCCGGAGCACGAAAGCGTAATAAACATGGGCCCAGGCAGAGTGGAGGCATTGACTGGCGTCACCGACGCGACCACTGTTCCTGACTGTCCTGCGTTGAGTGAAAGGGTGGCAGGAGCAACGGAGACGCTGAAGTTGAAGATCGCGGCGGCCGCGGCGCGCACCGGGGTCACAGCCGAGGTCGAGCTCTGATGCGTTGCGTTGCCGGAGTAGACCGCTTTCAGGTCGTGATCCCCTTGCGGAACCGACAAGGTCGTGGTTGCACGCCCCTCCGGGTCAAGGGCGATGCCCGCCAGCGGCGTCCCTGAATCTTCCAGAACCACTGTGCCGGACGCAGGCGTGCCGTCCACCCCGGTGACGGCGACTGAGAGTGCAGCCTGCGTGCCGCCCTTCCCGTCGTGAGTCTCGGCGGTCAATGTGGTTTCGGTGGCCGTGGCCCTTGTATTTTCAGCAGACTGTCCCAGCGCGGGCAATCCCAGCGCCATACACAGTCCTGCGACCAACCCAAGCCGCACATTGCGGCCGATCAAACGTCTCACGCGCACCTGCTCCAACTCTGAAAAATCCCGCTAAACCTTAGACGGCAACGTACTCGTATTGTATCTGGCGGGACCACACACAGGCCAACTTCCCGCAGGCTGCTCCCCGCCTCGGTCAGATGTCTGTTTGCGCCGGCGTCAAGACGCACCTGCATCCCGGCACTTCTTCACCAGCTCACAACCGCGACAACCCGCTGCCAGCCCTCCCCACCGGGGAAGTGCAATGTGAGGTCGGCACTCTCCCCCGTGCCTGCTTCCGCTTCTGGATGCGCAGGGAGCGCCAGGTCTGCGCCCTGCGCGCGCAGCCTGAGCCGGGCCTCATGAGCAATAAGCGGCAAATGAGCATCTGTCCCTGCCCGGCCTTCCACGGTCAGGCGGAGAGTTCTCTCGCCGTACTCCTCGCTCAAAACCCGCGCGATCTGCGTTCGATCACCCGGCAGCGGGTTAGCCTCGGGCGTTGCAACCTGTACCGTGGGGCGGGGAATGGAGATACGGTTGCTCTCAAGTTGCTTCGCTCCTCGGACGGAGCTCCGCAGTTGGACGCCGGATGGGACGGGAGACTGGAGGGAGACGGTGGTCTGGTCCCCGGACGACTCAAAGAGCAGGTTCACGGCCTGATCTCCGATATGCAGGTTCAGAATCTTGGCGTGATCCCATGTCGCGGGCAGGTGCGGATCGACAGTAATGGTCTTCGTCAACGCATCCACCGTGATGCCGAAGAGCCCACGCAGGGTGGGCGTGACCACCATGGCGGAGGACCAGAGTTGGTGGCTCGTGCTTCGTCCCATGGGGACGTAAAAGTCTCCGGAGAGCAGTTCTGTGTCCGCGCCCAGGTCTTCCAGCCGGGTCATGGCCGCGTTCTCCATCAGCATCCGGTAGCCGGCCAGGGGCTGGTTGCCGCGATACTCGGCAAGAGCTGTCCAACCGGCGAACAGCGGCCACACGGATCCCTGGTGATAGCTCATGCCGTTGTAAATGGGCTCGTCGTCGGCCACATCGCGCAGGCCCCAATCGGTATTGAGCGTGGCGTTGGCAAACTGCCGCAGGCACTCCTCAGGATGGGCAAGAATGGGCTGGCCGGCGGCCGGATCCCACCAGGCGAGCGCCGGATAGACAGTCCGTGTGCGATCAAGCGAGCCATCCATGTTGCGGCTGAAGGCGTAGCAGGATTTTTGTGCATCGTAGTACTCGGCGTTGATGGTCCGGGCGATGGTCTCTGCGCGTTGCTGCGCGGCCTTTGCCTTTGCCGGGTCGTGCAGCATCTCTTCAAGCGCAGCCATGGCTGTGGACGCCTGCTGATCGAGCAGTGCCAGATAGATCTCCTGGTGGGGCATCCCGCCCGGCCAGCTCTCTACCCAGCCCGTGCCCTGGGAGTTGTCATAGATTCCGTCGTGATCCGTGTCGTGCGCGGGATCAATCTCAAAGGCCCAGGCCTTTTCAATCGCATCGCGATGCGCGGTCAGAAAAGCCGTGTCGCCGCTCGCGCGCGCATAGTCGGCCACAGCAAGAAGAAACAGCGGGGTTGCATCAGCCGCGGCGTACATATAAGGAAATGCCAGCCAGTCAACGTTCGGCGCCGTCTGCGAGTACTCATGCATGACTTTGCCATCGGCGCGCTGGCGGCGAATCAGGAACTCCAGCTCATCCCGCGAGAGTGCGAAGTCACCATAGCCGTTGACGGCATAAAGGGAGTAGAGTGCGTCTCGCCCAAAGAACCAGCCAAAGCCCGGCCGCGCGGAATCGCCGGAGGCGTAATAGCCCGCGACCAGCGCGGTTTCGCCCGATGGCTGCGCAATCGCCCTCAACTGTTCGATGGAAACAACGCCCCACTGGAAGGCCTCGTCGAGCGCGGGGTCAGGCGTGTTGATCGCAGTGGAGCGCGCCAGCAGTTCCCGGTAACTTTGCGCATGGCCGGCATAGAGCGCGGGAAGAGCCGCATCGAGATGAGCCAGGCCCCGTCCCAGCGCCGCGTCGGTGGCGGTGTCCGCGGTCGTGCCAAGGTCCATCAGCAGCGGGTACAAACGGCCACGGTCCTGCGCAGGATCGATGTGGAGCTTGAACTCAACAGGATGAACCTGAGGACGTTCCTGGTAAGGAGCGAGGATGCCGGGCTGTGCGCCGGGAATGGCCACGGCTGCGGCGAAATCGGGATAGTCTGCATGGAGAACGTAAAACCCGCCACTCTCGTCCCACTCCACACCCGGTACTCCCTCGTTGCGCTCCGGCCACATCCAGCGCAGCTCGGGCGTAAAGCGCAGCGTAAAGTCGGTCGGGTGCAGGCAGTCAAATGCGAAAAGAACCACAGGGCCCGCACCCGCGGGCGCCGCGTTTGGCGAGAACATGATCTGCCGGACGGTGAAAGCAATATGTGTGTATGTAATGGTGGTGCGGTCCGGGCGGACCTCGATCTGCGCGGCCTGCTGGTTGACGTCGATGGGCACAGGGTAGCCCTGGACGTTGGCTTCGATGCGCAGGTTGGAGAGCAGCTTCACGGGCAACACCCAGGCCTCCAGCGTTCCGTCCTGCTGCCCCAGCAGCACGCCCCGCTCGCCCGCCACAGTGAAGGGCTTCTGCGGTTGCGCATTCTCCCGCAAAACCGGGCCTGTGGTGTCGAGCGCAATGGCGGGAATCGTGTTCAACGCCGGTGCCGGCACCTGTGCGTGAAGCGCGACCTTCAGCAGCAGGGCGGCGAGACAGGGGAGCCCGGCAATGCCTGCGGCTCTGCGAAGGAGAGATCTACGGATGGGCATCCTGGGGTCCTTTGTGAACGGCTCAAAGGATCAAGTCTATTCCATCCCTCAGCGCCCGGGCACGGGTCGCCGGACGGCCGCAGAGCCTCAAGCTCCGGCGGGCATCTGCAGGAAGTCCAGTGCGCGAATAAGATAATTCTTCAGATCGCGGCGATGTACAACAGCATCAAGAAAACCTTTCTCAAGCAGGAATTCTGAACGCTGAAAGCCCTCCGGCAACTTCTGCCGGATCGTCTGCTCAATCACTCGCGGCCCGGCAAAGCCGATCAGGGCGCCGGGTTCCGCAATATTCAGGTCGCCGAGCATTGCAAAGCTGGCGGTCACGCCGCCTGTGGTGGGGTCCGTCAGCACGCAGATGTACGGCACACCGGCATCGTCCAACTGCGCCAGAGCCGTAGAGATCTTCGCCATCTGCATCAGGCTCACGACGCCTTCCATCATGCGCGCTCCGCCCGACGCGGCGACAACGATCAGCGGCATCCGGCCAAGCCGTGCACGGTCCACGGCGCGCGCAATCGTCTCACCCACAACCGCGCCCATGGATCCGCCAATAAAGCTGTACTCCATGGCGCTGACTACAACCTTGCGCGGACCAAGCTGGCCGACCGCATTCAGAATCGCATCATCCAGACCGGTCTGCTGTTGCGCAGCCCTCAAGCGCGACTTGTAAGGCTTGCTGTCAGTGAAATTCAGCGGATCCGTGGACCGCAGTCCGCCATCCACAAGCTGGTAACCAGGTTCCAGCAGCAGTTCAAGCCGCTCGCGCGCACCGATTTTGAAGTGGTGCTGACACTTCGGACACACATTCAGGTTGGCTTCCAGATCGGCCTTGAAGAGAGGCTGGCGGCAACCGGGGCATTTTGACCAGAGACCCTCAGTGCGGACTCGCTTTTCCGTTGCGTCGCCATTGCTTTCGGGACCTGCGTTGGACTCGTACTCGCTGTTCTCTCTTTTGAACCAGGACATCGAACACTCTCTTTATGAACTGAAGCAACCCGGCCGGCCTGACAGCCCGGCGTTTGAGAATCACGCATCGGCGATTCTCGCTCCCTAATACTCTATACCGCGCTGCGCGAGGATGCCTTTCTGGTACGCATGCTTCAGTTCGCGCATCTCGGTCACCGTGTCGGCGAGCTCAACCAGACTGGGGTGGGCGTTGCGGCCGGTGAGGATTACGTGGACCATCTCCGGGCGATTTCTCAATGTCTCAGCCACCTGCGCCGGGTCCAGCATCCCATAGCTGATCGCATAGTTGATTTCATCGAGAATGACCATGTCCCACTCGCCGGAAAGAATCGCGAGCCGGGCTTCTTCCCACGCCTCCTGCACCATGCGGAGATCTTCGGGGTCGGTCTCTGCGCCTCCCACCTTCACAAAGCCGCGGCCCATCTGTTTGAGAACGAAATTCTCGCCGAATGGCCTGACAGCATCCAGCTCGCCGTAGTGCCACGAGCCCTTCAGAAATTGCAGCATCAGCACCCTCATGCCGTTACCCACGGCGCGCAGTGCTGTGCCCAGTGCGGCAGTGGTTTTGCCTTTGCCGGGTCCGGTATTGATGAGGATGAGTCCGCGTCGGGAATCGGTCATATATGGAGATCAGACATCATGAGTGGAAGATCAGAAGTCGGGTTCAGCTAGTGGCCGGTGTGATAGGGGTGGCCAGAGAGTATTGTAAACGCCCGGTAAAGCTGCTCAGCCAGGACCAGGCGCGCCAAGGCATGGGCCAGGGTGAGTGAGCCGAGCGAGAGTAACAGTTGGGCGCGCGCGCGTGCAGCGTCAGACCATCCGCTGGCGGGGCCGATGGCGAAGACGATGTGCTGCGTGCCGTCATCGCGGCGTGCGCCGACCCACGCGGCAAAGGCCTCTGAGGTTAGCTGGCGGCCGCGGCTATCGAGCAGGACGGGGACAACGGGGGTGCGCCCCTGCTGCCGGTCGAGCCACTCCAGCAGCGCGTCTTCAGTTCGGAAGGCCTCGGCGCGGCAGCGAGCGAACGGGCCGCAGCGGTCGAGGTAGAGCCGGGTGAGGGTGTCAAATTCATCCTTGGAACCCGGTCGCATGCCGATGTGGGCCAGAGTCAGCTGCATAGCGTGGAGCATACCTGAATCGCTCTGTAATGTGCCCGGCGGCGGGGATTCCCCAAAAACGGAAGGCGTAAATCCGTTTTTGGAATACTATTGAAACATAATACTGTTTTCCATATAACAGCCTCTTTGAGGCAGTTCTGGGTCGGATGGTAAGCCTTCTGTTTCCATAGAGTAAGGCAATTCAAGAGCTGTCTGCATGCGATTGGCCCTTCTCGTGCAATACAGTTACAAAACAGCAACACTTTCTCTCTTTTTACGAGAAGGACAGATTGCATGACTTGGGCTGTTAGTAGTGCTTACCATACCGTGTTTTTTCAATGATTTAGGCATTTGCAATGATGTCGGGCCGGCTGGAAGCTGAGAACGAAGCTGGGGCGCAAACGCAGAATCAACGGATCGAAGATCACCATACCGGGTCTACCGGATTCAGATCTATTTGGAGGAGTTCAATGCGATTTATAAGCTTGAGGGGCGTGGCTTTGGTATTGGGTCTAGTCGTAGCCGCCAGTTTTGCGACGGTGACCAGTGGGCCAGTTGCCTATGCCCAGACGAACACCACCGGCGCGATCGCTGGAGTTGTGACGGATCCCTCTGGAGCGGTCGTTCCCGGAGCAAAGGTCACCATTACTGCTTTGGCAACCGGGGATACCAGAACCACGACGACCGGTGCCGCGGGTGATTATCGTGTCCCGCAACTTGCCCCAGGACGCTTTACGGTGACGGTTACGGCCGCCAGTTTTGAGAAGTCCAGCCAGACCGTCGATCTAAGCCCCGGAATTGTGGCGGCAGCCAATGTCGTGATGACCGTGGGGCAGGCGACTACGACCGTCGAGGTTACGGGTAGCGAAGTGCCTCTCCTGCACACTGAAGACGCGCAGATCAGCAGCACATTTACGCAGGAACAACTTCAGCTTCTGCCGAACCCGGGAAACGACATCACCTTCCAGGCGCAGACTGCCCCTGGCACTGTGATGAATACACAAAGCGGGTACGGAAACTTCTCCTCGTTTGGGCTGCCCGGCACGGCGAATACATTCACTGTGAATGGAGGCTACTACAACGATCCTTTCTTGAACGTG
>JAJXXG010000370.1 GCA_021781255.1 Acidobacteriota bacterium | reverse complement strand
GCGCACGTGCGTGAGCCCCTGCGACTGGCCCAACGATTGAAGTTCGCAGTGGCCATTCGCGACGCAGACAGAGCAGACATGATTACGCTCTGCGAAGAGCAGTTCGAGGATGGTGCGGCGATGCTTTTGCAACCGCTCGGAGCTGGTGCTGACCTGCATGCCTTCCGACACGGTGGCGACGCAGGAGGGGAGCAGCTTGTTGCTGCCGGCTATCTCAACCAGACACATGCGGCATGCGCCGACATCGCTGAGGCCGTCTAGGTGGCAGAGCGTGGGGATGTCGATGTTGTTTTCCCGCGCCACATCGAGGATGGTCTGGCCGCGGCGGGCGCTTACTTCATGGCCGTCGATGACCAACGTTTTGACTTCCACATTTTCACTCATGCCAGAACCTCCGCGGGGGCTTGAATGCTGCATGCTCCGGCAGGGCAACGCTTGTGAACGATGTGCTCGATGTATTCATTGCGGAAGTATTTGAGCGTGCTCAAGACGGGATTGGGCGCCGTCATACCGAGCCCGCACAGGCTTGTTTCCTTGACGGTGTCGCAGAGTTCTTCCAGCAGCGCCAGATCATCCATCGAGGCTTTTCCTTCACAGATGCGCGTGAGAAGTTTGTACATCTGCCCGGTTCCCGCGCGACAGGGAATGCACTTGCCGCAGGACTCGGTCATGCAGAACTCCATGAAGAAACGGGCGACGTTGACCATGCAGGATGTGTCGTCCATGACGATCATGCCGCCGGATCCCATGATGGAGCCGACTTTGAGGAGTGCGTCGTAGCTGACGCCCAGGTCCAGCATCTCGGCCGGGATGCAACCGCCCGAAGGGCCGCCGGTCTGCACTGCCTTGAAGGTGTGCCCGTCTGGAACACCACCGCCGATGACCTCGATGATCTCGCGCAGCTTGATGCCCATGGGCACTTCAACCAGGCCCGTGTTCTTGATTTTGCCGGTGAGCGCAAAGACCTTGGTACCTTTGCTTCTTTCCGAGCCCATGTTGGCGAACCATTTGCCGCCGTTCCGTACGATGGGAGCGATGTTCGCGAAGGTCTCGACGTTGTTGATGAGCGTGGGCTTGCCCCACAGACCACTTACGGCGGGATAGGGAGGCCGAGGCCTTGGAGTGCCGCGCTTGCCTTCAATCGAGGCGATCAGCGCTGTTTCTTCACCGCAGACGAAGGCTCCGGCGCCGAGGCGGATCTCGACGTCAAAGTTGAAGGTGGTGCCACAAAGACTGTTGCCGAGCAGGCTGCGGCGCCGGGCCTCGCGGATTGCTGTCGTGAGCCGGGCAACCGCCACAGGATACTCGGCGCGCACATAGATGAAGCCCTTGCTTGCGCCAACGGCGTATCCTGCGATGGCCATGCCCTCGATGACGCGATGCGGGTCGCCCTCCATCACACTGCGATCCATGAATGCGCCGGGATCGCCCTCGTCGCCATTGCAGACGATGTATTTCACATCGCCGCCTGCCTTGGCGACCGTTCCCCACTTGAGCCCGGTGGGATAGCCGCCGCCACCGCGTCCGCGCAGCCCGCTTTCCGTGATGCGATGCACGACGCCGCCGGGCGTCATCTCCATGAGCGCGGTGAGCAGAGCCTTGTATCCCTCGCGCGCGATGTAGTCATCAATTTTTTCCGGGTCAATGTGGCCGGCGTTTTCCAGCACCACGCGCACTTGTTTGTCGAAGTGCTCGTTCAGGTCGCATTGCAATTCAGGAACGTGCTTGCCGCCCAGGCTTTGGACAATGGCTCCGGCCTTTTCAGCCGGCACGCGGCAGTAGAGCGCTTCCTCAGGATCGATGCGGACCAGCGGCCCCGAGGAGCAAGGGCCCATGCAGCCGGTGCGGCGCACGAGCACGTTCCTGCCTGACGCTTCCGCAGCTTTCACCAGCGCCTCGCGCAACTGCTCCGCGCCCTGGCTGGCACAGGCCAGGTCCATGCAGACGTTCACTTCGAAATCGTATTTGGCATCCTTCTCTCGAACGCTCTTTGCTATTTGATCGAGCTCTTCAATATTCATTCCACGGCCCACCTTTCAAGTTGCGCCAGCATCTGTTCGCCAGTGACCTCGCCGGCGACTTCGCCGTCAGACAGCACAACCGGCGCGCGGCTGCAGGCGCCAACGCAGCGGGCGGTCATCAGGCTGATCTGACCATCCGGCGTGGTGTGTCCGGGAGATATGCCCAGATGTATTGCCGCCTCGGCGATCAGTTTGTCTGTTCCCTTGATGTAGCAGGCCGTTCCAGTGCAGATGGTCATGGTGTGTTTGCCGGGCGGCTTCAGGCTGAAGTAGTGGTAGAAGGTCACCACTCCATAGGCCTGGCTGAGCGGCACGCGCAGCGAGCGGGCAACAAAACGGATCGAGTCGTCATCCAGATAGCCGAAGGCAGATTGCACGGTGTGCAGAGTTTCGATGAGCGCATGGCGTGCAAAGCCGTTCTTGCGCATGGTGCCGTTGACAATCTTCCATCGGTTGTCGTCGCTTGGCAGCGGCGGGGGGGTGAATGTAGTCACAATGCCTCCCTGATTGCCTGCGTCAGTTGCACAGTGATTGTGCAGTCTTTTGCGGCTCGTGTCTAGCTATGTTGTACGCGGAAAGTCTTTTGTTATCCGTGACAACTGTCACGATGAGTCGTATTCTGCGTCATCCCGCGAAGTGATGAGCGCCACTTCGCAGAGCGAATGCAGTCGCTTGCAGGATTGGAGGAGACGTTTCTGCCAAGGGGGGGTGCGCAGGGCGGCCAAAGCAGTCGCAACAAAAAGGGATTTCGCCGGCGGTTATAAGACGACGTACAGCAGCGCAGCGGGTTGCGAGAAGGGTGTTAGCCGAGGGAAGGCAGACGGTCAGAGATGCCGAAGAGAAATATGAGCCCGATGCCGCAACTGTAGATGGCGCCGGTCCACGCGATGGCGTGGTAGAAGCGAGGATGATGGCCGCTGGCCTTGAACGCACCACCCATTGAAGCGGTCATCAGCGCATTCATGGCTACGAGCCCCACGGCAAATGAAGCTAGACCCATCAAACCGCGCGACGTTCCGCCCAGGTTGGCGGTAAGGAAAAACAACGCAAGCTGGCTTGGCGTTTCCGCACCTACGCCGTGCAGAACTCCGATAAGAAAGACCGACTTGCCGTTGTACATCCACTGGAATCGCTCAGGCTTTGGCGCATCGGGGTTCCACATGCGGCGCATCTTCCAGGCGAGCCAGAGCGCGCCGTTCACGGCGATGGCCAGGCGGCTTTCAATGCGCCCGTGACTATGTCCATGCGCGTCCTTGCGCAGGATTCCAGCCACAACTCCGAGACCGAGCACGATGAGAGTGAGCCCGATAAGCCGCTCAGTCCAGTGGTCGATGCCCTCAGGGAGGCCCAAGTGCAGTTGCAGCACTGCGACGCCGAGCGCAGCCACGGTGAAAGCGTGGCCCAGGGCATAGGTCATGCCTAACCGCAATCCGCTCCGCAAGTTTCGTTGCACGGCTGTGATGTCAGAGATGGCGGCGAGATGGTCGTAGTCAAAGCCATGGCGCAGGCCCAGCAGAAGGCAGGAACCCAGCGCGGCATCGAGTTTCCAGTCACCGAAAATCGGGGTCACGATGCACAGTATAGTGCAGAAGGATGCCGTCCGGCGTGTCGCGGCTCACTGCATCCATGGGCCACCGGCAAGCTAGCGCCGCCGCTCCTGCGGTCTGCAGGGGAGAACCTATTGATTTGACACCGGCTGCGACGTGCTGGCCTTTTGGCCTGGAGCAAGCCGGACCTGGTAGTCGTGGTAGTCGATGGTTATGATCGTCTTGCCAAACAGAGACGTATTGGAAACGGCCCGGGCATGAGTTGCCTGCGCGAATCCGCTTATGAGGGCGTACTGGCGCATCATCTGCGTGCGCCCGGAGAAGATGGATGCGCTTCTGGAAGACGTTCCGCGAATCTGAACGATGGAATAGTCCTTCGCGTCAACCCACAGCGTTCCTTCGATGAGATACGGAGTCTTTCGTTTTGGAATCAGGTCGAGAACGAGGCAGTCTTTTCCAGCCACGTGCTGGATTCCGTTGCCTTCGAGCTTCATCTCGTAATTGGACGAGGTAATCCACGCGCCCTCTCGATTGTCGGGCAAATTCAATTTCTTTTCATTGTCAAGAATTGCGCCCAGCACCAGGTTGCGTATGATCGCCGATCCGCTCTGCGAGAGGATGGTGTAATTTTTCCCCGTGGTCTTTTCGTAGTCAGTCTTCACTTTCATCTCGGCCACGGGATGGACCTCGTCGTTGTTTCTGTAGACGGCATAGTTCTCGATGTCGGTGTA
Source organism: Acidobacteriota bacterium (assembly GCA_021781255.1). The sequence continues at coordinate 4,658 of JAJXXG010000370.1, read as the reverse complement.
TCCCGCGATATTGTCCAGCCGGGCCTTGACCGACGCATCAATGCGCTGAATGACTGATGTGGCATCGAGTTGCTGCGCTGGCAGCGTGTCTGTTCCAAGACTGGCAAGAAGAGTAGCAAGTACAGCGCCGAGCACAAGACCATATCGTCGAATCACTCTAAAACTCCTCACAAAAGGGTCGCCTTTAGATTAAGCCCTGCAGCGGGAGATGGTCTTGTCGGATGGCGTAGCGATTCCGTTGTGCCGATGGAGGTCATGTCCATGCGCTATGCTGGTCTGCGGTATCAGGAGCATGCTGTGACGGGGAACGTCCATCCAGAACGAGGGCCGCGCGAAGTGGTGCGGCGCGGCGCGCAGGTGCGTGGCGTGGTGCAGGGCGTGGGCTTCAGGCCGTTTGTCTACAGGCTCGCCACAGAGGAGGCACTCACTGGATTCATCGGCAACGACCCCGCCGGAGTAACCCTTGAGGTGGAAGGTCCGGCAGCGCGCGTTGAGATTTTCTTGCAGCGGCTGCGCCTGGAATCGCCGCCGCTGGCGCGCATCGACTCAATTGATATACGGGAGTTGGCGGTCTTCGGCGAGACAGGGTTCCGCATTATTTCCAGCCTGGTCACGGGGGATGTAAACACGGGCATCCCTGCGGATGCAGCAACCTGCGCGGATTGCCTGCGCGAGCTGCTCGACCCCGCGGATCGCCGCTTTCGGTATCCGTTTATCAACTGCACCAATTGTGGCCCGCGCTTTACGATCACGCGACGAATTCCATACGACCGTCCGCAAACATCGATGGCCACCTTTCGCATGTGCGCAATCTGTCAGCGGGAATACGACGACCCGGCGAACAGGCGCTTCCACGCGCAACCGAATGCCTGCTGGAACTGTGGTCCGCGTGTGAGTCTTGTAGCGCCTGACGGCTCGGCGATTCGCAGCGAAGATGCTGTTGCAGAAACTGTGGAGCGGCTGCTTGGGGGACAGATCATCGCCATCAAAGGAATTGGCGGCTTCCACCTGAGCGTGGACGCGACAAATGAGGCAGCGGTGATGCGGCTCAGAGAGCGCAAACGCCGCTTTGGAAAGCCGCTGGCAATCATGGTGAAAGATATGAACGCGGCGCGGGAAATATGTACGCTGTCGGATGAGGAAGTGGCCCTTATGCACACGCCGGCGCGGCCGATTGTGCTGGCGCAGTCGCGTGCCGGCAACGGCGTTGCACCTGCAGTTGTGCCTGGGGCGCGGTGGCTCGGTATCTTTCTGCCGTATGCACCGCTGCAGCATCTGCTCTTTGCCGATGCTCGTGTTCGCTCGCTGGTAATGACTTCAGCAAATCTTAGCGAGGAGCCGATTGCAATCGACAATGAAGAAGCGCTTGAGCGCCTTGGCGGCATCGCAGATGCCTTCCTGATGCATGATCGCGAGATTCTACAGCGTTGTGACGACTCGGTGATGTCCGTGGTGGATGGAGCGCCGCAGTTGATCCGCAGAGCGCGTGGCTTTGTGCCGCTCGGTGTGGCGCTGCCGGTGGATTCACCTCCGCTGCTGGCTGTCGGCGGGCACCTGAAGAATGTGTTTGCACTGGCGCGCGGACGGTTTGCCTATCAGAGTCAGCACCTGGGAGATCTGGAGAATCTGGCGGGCCTCGCGTTCTTCAAGGAGTCGCTCGATCACCTGATGCGTACGTTTGAGATTACGCCAGAGACTGTTGTGCATGATATGCATCCCGGCTATCTTTCCACGTCATGGGCAAGGGAGTATACGCATGAGCGGGGCCTTCGGCTGGTTGCTGTTCAGCATCATCACGCGCATATTGCGGGCTGCATGGCAGAGCATGATCTGAGCGGCCCGGTGATTGGTCTTGCGCTTGACGGAACAGGCTATGGCCTCGATGGGCGCGTCTGGGGCGGGGAAGTACTGATCTGCAGGCTGGGGACACTCGAGCGCTTTGCGCATCTCGAATATGTGCCCATGCCCGGTGGTGAGACCGCCATTCGAGAGCCGTGGCGGATGGCATTGGGTTATCTTCATGCAGCAGGGATTGCTGTGCATGATGATGTCGTGCGGAAACCCCTTGGCGCAAGTGATGAGGAAATGCGCGTGGTGGCGCGTATGATTGAGCGCGGTGTGAACGCGCCGATGACTTCCAGTTGCGGACGATTATTTGATGCAGTCGCTGCGGTCGTGTTGGGACGGCGCGAGGTGGACTACGAAGCGCAGGCTGCGGTTGAACTGGAAGGGCTGGCAGTCGATGAGCCGGATGCGCCAGGCTACGCAATGAACATCTGCTGTGGCGACTGGACACGCAGCGAGCCGATGCGCATTAGCGCCGCGCTGCTATGGCATTCTTTGATTGAGGACATGCATGCCGGAGTTGCGAAGGGTCGCATTGCAGCGCGCTTCCACGCAGCTGTGGCAACAGGCTTTGTGCAGGCTGCGGGAATGGCCCGCGATGCAGCTGGACTGACGCAGGTGGCGTTGAGCGGCGGTTGCATGCACAATCGCAGATTAGTGAGACTACTGCGTGTTGGGCTGGAGCGGGAAGGATTCGAGGTGTTTCAACATCGCAGCGTCAGCCCCGGCGATGGCGGACTCAGCTACGGCCAGGCGGCCGTTGCCGCGGCGATGCTGCAGAGAGCGGACTAGCCAGAAAGACGGACCAACTGCTGTGCTTCAACGCGCGGGCCGAGGATGGAGATGCGCGGAATGCGACCACGCACCATGGCTACTTCATCGCAGCGATGCAGGCGCGGACAGCTCTGGCAATCCTTGAAGATCTTGTCCGGCAATTCCGCCTTGTCTTCCACCGTGCGAAATCCAAACTTGAAGAAGAAGTCGGGAATACGGGTGAAGAGGCATACGGACTGGATGCCGTGCTCCTCGGCCTCCTCAATGAGGGCGGCAAGGATGCGGCCGCCTGCGCCCTGGCCCTTGGCTTCAGGCTTCACAACGATGGAGCGCACCTCAGAAAGGTGTGGCCCATAGAGGTGGAGCGCACCGCAGCCGAGGAAGACACCGCTGTCTGACTCGGCAATGGTGAAATCGCGGATGTTCTCGCAGATTTCCGCGAAGGGGCGCTTGAGCAGCGTGCCGTCGCCGGACAGCGAGTTCACCAGGTCGTAGACGTTAGAAGCGTCCTGGAGGCGGGCCTTACGCACCAGCATGTGCGGCCTCCCCGGTATTGAGCGCAGTGAGCGCTGCGATGCGTTCGGCGGCGGCGGACAGCGCCGCGTTCACACGTTCCCGCGCGGTTCCGCCGATGACGTCGTGGCAATCAAGCGTTGCGGCGAGAGTGACGGCAGGGAAGAAATCCTCGGCAAACTCGTCGCCGAACTGGCGCAGTTCATCAAGCGTCAGATCGCCCAGTTCCGCGTTCTTCTCAATGGCGAAACGAACAGCGTTGCCAATCTTCTCGTGCGCAGTGCGGAAGGGAACGCCTTTGTGAACCAGGTATGTGGCTGCGGCCATTGCATTCAGATAGCCGGATTGCGCAGCAGCATTCATGCGCTCAGAGTTGAACTGGAGCGCAGCAGTGAAGCGTGCCACCAGGGCAATCATCGGCGGCACAAAATCAACCTGGAACGCGGGCTCCTGTGTCTCCTGCATGTCCTTATTGTAGGCGAGCGGCAGGCCTTTGAGCTGTATTGTGACGGCCTGCGCGGCGCCGTTGATGCGACCAACTTTTGCGCGAATCAGTTCAGTGAGGTCTGGATTCTTCTTCTGCGGCATCGCGCTCGATCCGGTGGAGTACGCCTCGGGCAGCACGACAAATCCGAACTCTGCCGTGGCGAAGAGCGTGATTTCTTCGGCGAAGCGGCTCAGATGCAGTCCGACAAACGTGAGTGCCTGCAGGTATTCGAGGATGAAGTCCCGGTCGCTGGTGGCGTCTATCGAATTGGCTGTGGGCGCGGTGAATCCAAGCTCGCGCGCCGCGATAGTGCGATCCAGCGCAAGCGTCGCGCCTGCAACCGCTCCAGACCCGAGCGGGCAATAGTTGAGCCGCGTCGCGCAATCGCGCAGGCGGGTTGCGTCACGCAGCGCCATCTCAACATAGGCCAGGAGCCAATGGGCCACGAGCACAGGCTCGGCGCGCTGCAGGTGAGTGTAACTGGGCATCACGGCCTCGCCAGCGCTGTTCGCCTGCTTGACGAGAGCGGCAGCCCATGCGGCGAGTGACTCGATAACGAGCCCGATCTGCCGGCGCACATAGAGGCGCAGGTCGGTCGCAATCTGTTCATTGCGGCTGCGGCCTGTGTGCAGCTTGAGACCCAAAGGTCCGACGAGCTTGACGAGTGAAAGCTCAACGAAATGATGGATGTCTTCGGCAGCAGGGTGGTTGCGCACCTCGGCCCTGCCTTCGTCGGAAGAGTGCTGGCCGGCGATTGCATCGAGCGCAGAACGCAGCACCTCCAGCTCGCGCGCAGTGAGAACTCCAGCCGCGGCCAGAGCCGACGCATGGGCCTTGCTTGCAGCTATCTCTTCGTTGAGGAGCCGCCAGTCAAAGGTGATGGAGCGTTGCCACTCTTCAAAGTCCGCATCCAGCGGCTCGCGAAAGCGGCCGGACCACATCTTCCCGGATTGTTGTTCGCTAGACATTGCTTTAATAGCCTTTGGCAAAAGTCGAGACTCCCCGAAGAAATACTCCTCAGCGGCTAAAGCCGCGTCGA
>JAJXXG010000904.1 GCA_021781255.1 Acidobacteriota bacterium | reverse complement strand
GATTCGAGGGCCGAGGGGGTGTCGGGCCGCGCGGTCAGGTTGGCGCGCCCGGCGGAACCCTGCGTGACGGCCAGCAAATTGGGCGTCAGATACGCTTCCCATCGCGCGAGAACCCATTGCTGGCCGGCATGGTTTGAGCCGAAGCTGTGGTTCCCATAGGTTTCCTCGACGCGCGTGAGGCCTCCGCCGGGAGCGTTCCAGTCGGCGCCGATGCCTTCAAGCGTGAAGTGATGGCGCTCGGCCGCCTGCCAGTCGATGCGGCCAAATCCCACCCATTGCACGGCTGCGCGGGGCGCGGGACCAAGGAGACCGTTCAAGGTATTCAGCATGCCGGAGTAGGCCGCCAGACCTTCGGCCACGGGATTCAAGCTGCTCAATCCAAGCTGCGCGCTCAATAACTGCATCTGGGCGTTCGAGGGCTGAGCGAAGAACTGGTCGGGATGCTTGACCGTCGCCAGGCCCGGATCGTTGCGGTGATAGCCGTCGAGGGCGGCAAACCAGAAGAGCTTGTTGCGGCGAATGCGGCTGCCCGCTCCGAAGCCCCAGACGATTTCGTGATCCGGGGGAGTATAAGCCTGAGAAGAATAGTTCGACTCAGGCGCAGTTGAGAGCCCGGTGAACTGCACCCTTTGTGAGAAGGGGTTCTGCGCGCCCCATGTGTTCTGGCGGTCGAAGAGGAAGCCCTGGCCGTGAAGCGCGTTGGCGCCGCTCTCGGTGTGGATGCTGGTGCGCCCACCGGCGGAACGCAATCCCTTGGCCTCCACGTTGCCCGCCACGGTTGTTACCTCATGAATGGCGGCCTCGCTCACCCCCAAACCGCGCCCTCCGGTCCAGGCGTTCGTCGTTGCACTCTGTTGGTCCGCGCCGTCTCCCGCTGGATCGGACGCCCGCCCTCGGGCGCCGGCGGCGACACCGAAGGCCAGGCGCGTGCTGGCGCCGTCGATCGTAATCTCCGCGGGCGCCTGGGAAGAGCGGAATGATGCCCGTGATGAGTCCTCTGGGGCGCTGGCGGCTGGCGTGTCGAGCAGGAATTCCTGCCAGCGGCGGCCGCTTGCGGGCAGCGCCTGCAGTTGCGTTGCGGTTACCGTGGTTGCCACGGCAGGCATGACCGGATCGACGCGTTCGGCGGCAGCAGGAATGGGCGCGAGATGGGGCAGCGCGAACCGCATGGCAGCCTCCACGCGCGCTTCTTTGCCGCCGGTGATGAGAATCCCCTCGATGCGGCCGGAGCCGAGCTGCGGCGCGTCCGCTTCCAGCGTGTACTCGCCCGCGTCGAGTGAGGCAAACCTGAAGGCGCCATTCTTCGCAGTGGTTGCGTGCACTTCAGCCCCCGTAGCCTGGTTGCGCAGAACCACTTGAACGCCTGCCAGAGGAGCCGAATGCAGATCGGTGAGACGTCCTGAAAGAGATCCGGTTTGAGGGGATTGGATTGGAATGGCGTGAAGAGAATTGCCCGGCTGGGCGCAAACATCTACGCAGACGCCCAAACTCAGCGCCACAAGCACGATCCATTTGATCCAGCTCCGCCTTGCCTCTGCCATTGCCAACTCTGCCGCGGCAGATCCTGGGAGAAAAAGAGAAATCAAGGCGCCGGCTCGCTCTGGTGGCGAGTCCGGTCAGGGGCAGGGCTGGCGAATCTGGATTTTCGCTATCCTGCGCACGCCTGAAAGAAGTTTTGAAGCGATTCTATGCCTCAAAGACGCAGTTGAAAAGTAGTCTTGTCACAAAGGCGTGCTTTTCGTGGGCCGGCTGAGGCCGTGAGGCGCTGAACGGCCTTTGCGGGCCAGTGCGAGCGGGACCGGACGCCGGCGGCGGATTGATTGGGAGCTGGAGAATCCATGCGGAAAGGTTCGATACACTGAAGAGACGGTGTCATGCTGCGGTGCCCGTCCGTAAGGACGCGGATTTCTGATTTCAGACTCCTGTTTTCCATGTTGATTGATGAAGCCAAAATCCGTGTGAAGGCCGGCGACGGCGGCAACGGCTGCATGGCCTTCCGGCGCGAGAAGTTTGTGCCGCGCGGGGGGCCCTCTGGCGGCGACGGCGGACGCGGCGGCGACGTCATCATGAAGTCGAGCCAGCGCCACAATACGCTCATTCACTTCCGCTACAACCCCGAGCACAAGGCGCAGCGCGGCGAGCACGGCATGGGCTCCAACTGCACCGGGCAGGATGGACGCTCCATCACGCTGCAGGTTCCGGTGGGCACAGCGCTCTACGACCAGGAGACGGGTGAGCTGGTGCACGACTTCCGCGAGCCTGACGAGCAGATTGTCATTGCCAGGGGCGGGCGCGGCGGACGCGGCAACCAGCACTTCGCTACCAGCACTCATCAGGCTCCGCGCGAACATGAGCTGGGACGGGCGGGCGAGGAGCGCAGCTATCGATTGGAGTTGAAGCTGCTGGCCGATGTGGGTTTGGTCGGCTATCCCAACGCGGGCAAGTCCACGCTCATCTCGCGCATTTCCGCGGCGCGGCCCAAGATTGCCGATTATCCATTTACTACGCTCGAGCCGAACCTGGGCGTGGTGACGGTGGGCGAGGAGCCGGAGCAGCAATCGTTTGTTGTGGCCGACGTGCCGGGGCTCATCGAGGGCGCGCACCTTGGCTCGGGGCTGGGGGTGCAGTTTCTCAAGCACATTGAGCGCACGCGCGTGCTGGTGCACCTGGTTGACGTGTCAGACGCTCCAGGGCGTCCCGATCCGGTAGCGGACTTCAAGGTGATCAACAATGAGCTGGCCAGCTTTGGCAATCGCGCCGGCGAGCAACCTCTGGGCGAAAAGCCGATGATCGTAGTGGCCACCAAGATAGACGCCGCGAACCCTGAGAAGCTGAAGAAGCTGGCTGCGCATGCCAAGCGCAGGAAGCTCGAGTTCCACGCCATCTCGGCGGTGACGGGCGCGGGGCTGGACGAGCTGAAGTGGGCGCTGGCCCGGCGCCTGCAGCCTGCTGTCGCGACGCTCTGACGCGGCGCGAGTATTTTTTACCTGCCTCAGGCAATTTCCCATCCTTAACGTGAGCAGTCTTTACCGCTTGGCGGTGAGGCTGCGTGCGGATTCCTTTTGTTTTCAATCGTTTTTGGTTTGGTCTTCCAATTGCCTCACCCTCCTTGGACGAGAATGCGACCCCCGGAGGTACTCGTAATGTACGCAAAGCGCGATCTTGTAATGGGCTCAGCCATCAGTGCGCTGACATTGGCGTGCGCGCTTGCATGGGCAGGCCCAAGCAGTACCAGTAGCGTCAAGTCACACGATCAGGAACAGCCGCAACACCAGCACTTGCAGGCCAAATCCGCGACGTTCACAGGGATCATCATCAAGATCGACGATGACTATGTTCTGCACGACTCGGCGGGTACACTGTACAAGCTGGACGACCCGAACCTCGCCAGAGTTTTTTTAGGCGACGTGGTCAAGGTTACGGGCCAGCTCCACCTGCGAGCGATGGTGATCCACGTGGTGAGCATTGAGGACACGTCAGCTTGAGTGTCAGGAGAGAAATCTCCCACCCAGGCGCCCTTGACGCCCCGCAAATCGATTCATCCCCCAAAGGGGATCAGCGCGGGGCTGCCAGGGGCTGATTGGTATTTGTAGTTATTTGGCCGGTCAAAAACGGGCGCAGCCCGCTAAGTTGCTTAAAGCTCTTGCAATGTTCGTATTAATGGTGCGGCGCACTGGCCGGATCTTCACTTAAGTGTCTACAAACACCCCCCTGAATGTTGGCTTGAGGAGCGGCTCTTTACATGTATATACAGTGTTGTGCGTGCTTGACATTGCACGAGTGGCGGGATGTAATAAAACTATTCATCTGATGTCCGGGAAGGCGGTGCGAATCCGCCACTACCCCGTAACTGTATTCGCTGAGAACTGAACATAGAGCAAGCTCGGCCACTGAGGGTTGCCTCGGGAAGGCAGTTCAGGTTCGACGAAGCGCGAGTCAGGAGACCGGCCAGATGCCAATCTGGGCTTGATCCAGCTTCGATGGGAGGGCTGGAGAGCGTTCCATTACCGGTGATGACAAGCACCGGCTACGAGAAGGCTGCCTATTACCTGGATCCCGCTGTCCGGAGCGTTGTTGCGCTCCGCGATCAGAGGTAGCACATGCCGGAGCGAGACCACAGGATGGTCACCTTCGTACTCGGCGGCGTTCGCAGCGGCAAGAGCCGGTGGGCGCAAGAGCTTGCCGCGAAGAATGACCGCGTGGCGTATTTCGCGACGGCGCAGGCGCGTGACGCAGAGATGCGAGAGAAGATCCGCCGTCACCAGATTGATCGCCCGGGCCATTGGCAAACCGTGGAAGAACCGCTGGAACTGGGCCGTGCCATTGCCGAGCATGGCGCGGCGTTCGACGTCATCTTGGTGGATTGCCTCACGGTATTTGTTGCCAATCTTCTTGAAGCCGCAGAGATTGATTCAGCCAGTATGGATCGGCGAATTGAGAGCTTTCTCGAGACGCTGCGCGCAGCGCCTGCTTCAATGGTGCTGGTTTCCAACGAAGTTGGCAGCGGCGTGGTGCCGCCTTATCCGGCGGGGCGCAGATTTCGCGATGCATTGGGCGAATTGAACCAGCGGGTGGCGGCGATTGCGGATAATGTGGTGCTGTTGGTAGCCGGACTTCCACTGGCGCTCAAGGGAACCGTCGGAGTGTCGTCATGATCGCTTTCATGGTGGCGGGGACCGCAAGCGGCGTCGGCAAGACAACCGTCGCGTTGACGCTGATGGCGATGTTCCGGCAACGCGGATACTCCGTGCAGCCGTTCAAGTGCGGGCCCGACTTTCTGGATGCTGGCCATCATAGTGCGATCTGCGGGCGAGTTTCGCGCAATCTTGACACGTGGATGCTCGATGGCGCTGCGATCCAGATGAGCTTCCGAACCGCGTGCCTTGATGCCGATGCCGCGATCGTCGAAGGCATGATGGGGCTGTTCGACGGTGCGGCTGGCGGCACTGAAGATGGAAGCTCGGCGCAGATCGCAAAGCTTCTGGGGATTCCCGTGGTGCTGGTGTTGGACGCCGGGAAGAGCTCGCGCAGCATTGCTGCGGTCGTCAAGGGCTTCGAAAGCTTCGATCCCGGGGTGCGTTTTGCTGGAATTGTGCTGAACAATGTTGGTGGCGATGGGCACTACCAGATACTGGAAACGGCGATTCGTTCAGTTTCCACGATGCCGCTGCTGGGACGCATGGCAACCGCCCCGGAAATTGCGATTCCGGAAAGGCATTTGGGACTGCATACGACCGAAGAGACAACCTCGGCGGAGGATAGGCTCGCTGCATTCGCTCAAGCAGGACAAGACCATCTGGATCTGACGCCGCTGCTGCAATTAGCGTGGACGGGCGCCGTGGCACAGCGCAAATCCGCGCCCGCCGTCCGCGTCGAGCAATCACGCGTGCGCATTGGCGTTGCGCGGGATAAGGCATTCTCCTTTTATTACCAGGACAATTTTGACCTGCTGCGCGAGAATGGCGCCGAGATTGCCTTCTTCAGCCCGCTCTCGGATGCGAGCCTTCCGCGAGACCTCGACGGTCTGTATCTCGGAGGTGGGTATCCTGAGCTGCACGCAGAGGCGTTGAGCTGCAATGCTCAAATGCTCGCCGATATCCGCGCCTTCGTGGCGCAGGGCAAACCGGTGTATGCCGAGTGCGGCGGCATGATCTATCTCGGCCAGTCGCTGGCGCTGCCGGACGGGGGGAACTACGCCATGGCCGGAGTGCTGCCGCTGCAGTTTGAAATGACGCCGCTGCTGGTGAAATTCGGCTATGTGGATGTCACTTTCATCGAGGACTGCCTGCTCGGCAGGAAGGGGACGAAGGTGCGCGGGCACAGTTTTCACTGCTCGCGCGTGCGCGCTGGCAGCATCGTGCCCGCCGCATATCGGCTCAAGTATTCGCTTTCGGGAATTGAAGAGCTGGAGGGATTTTCGAGCGCGAATCTGTTGGCAAGCTATGTGCATTTGCACTTCCGTGCGAATCCCGCGCTGGCCGCTTCGCTCACTGGCGCCGCGCGCCAAATACAGGCACCAACGCTTGCCGAGGAGGCGCCGGTATGAAGCTGTGGTGCGCACTCCTGATTTTTTTCGTCGCCCTTCCCGCCTGCGGCGCGCGCACGGTTCGAGACGAGATGGGGAGGACCGTTCAGGTTCCGGAGCATCCTCATAGGCTTGTGTGCTTGATGCCCAGCGTGGTTGACGATGTGTATTCGCTGGGAGCCGGAGCGGATGTTGTCGGCGTGCCCGACTACACGAAATACCCAGCGGAGGCCAGAGCTAAGCGCAGCATCGGCTTGCCGCTGACGCCTTCCATCGAAACCATCGTGGCCCTTCATCCTGACCTGGTGCTGGGTGATGCCGACATGAACAGTCCAGACACAGTGGAGACCCTGGAAAGGCTTGGCATTCCGGTCTTCATGGTGGCGCCGCACAGCTTTGAGGACATCTACGGGTCGCTGGCCGACCTCGGGCAAGCGCTCAACCGGGAGGAGCAAGCTAGGGAACTGATCGGCAGGCTGCGCGCGCGTGAAGCGGCGGTGCGGCGGCGAGTAAGCGGCAAGCCGGTGGTGAACCTCCTCATGCCGGTGGGCTTCGACCCGGTAATCACCATCGGGAAACACGCCTTTCTCACGGGGCTGATCGAAATTGCCGGCGGGCACTCGGTGACCAGCGATCTGCCGAATGACTGGCAAGATATCAGTTTGGAGGCAGTGATGGCGCGGGCGCCGCAGGCGCTGCTGCTGGTCAGGAACTCCGCAATGTCAGCGGAGCAGATTCTGAGCCGGCCCGGATGGTCTAACCTGCCGGCCATCAAAAACAAACGGATTTATTACATCGACGATCGCATCGAACTTCCTTGCCCGGTTGTTTTCGATGGACTGGAGGAACTAGCCGAAGAACTTCATCCTTGAGATGGACGCACCATCTCGAACTGTAATCGACCAACACCTGGATGATCGGGAAGCGCGGTGAGAATCCGCCACTACCCCGTAACTGTAAGCGTCAAGGCGCGGCATGCAAGCCACTGGAGCAGACTCCGGGAAGGCAGCCGGCAGCCGATGAAGCGCAAGTCAGGAGACCGGTCCAGGCACAACTTCCGAGGGGAAAATCATGTTTCGATCATCGTTTAGACTTCTATGGACCTGCAGTCTCGTTCTCGCCTTCACCGCCTTCACTCACGCCGCGCCGCTCTCCGGCCTTCACGGCACGGTATTCGATCCGTCGGGCGCTGCGATTGCCAACGCCAAAGTCGAGTTGCTGGAAAACGGCGTGCCGGTCGCGTCTGCGACCACCGATGCAAAAGGTCAGTACTCTTTTTCGCGAGGTTCCGGCTCCGGCTTGCGGCTGCGGGTGTCCGATCAGGGATTCGGCACCGTGGAGAAGCCGCTCGCTTCGTCAAGCGAGACGGCCATCGATATTGTTCTTCCCGTCGCATCTTATTCCGAACAGGTTATGGTTACGGCAACGGGCGCTCCCACACCGCAGTCGCAGTTGGGCGTGGCCGTAACGCTGTTAGAGAACTCCGATTTTCAAGGGACACGGGATATACAAGAGCGATTGCGGGATGTGCCCGGAGTGCAGGCCACAGAGACGGGGCAGGCAGGAGGAACGACCGGCTTGTATATTCGCGGCGGCAACAGCGATGCGAATAAGGTCATGATCGATGGGATTCCGATGAACGACATCGGGGGAAATGTGGAGTTTGCCAATCTCACCAGCAGCGCGATCACCCAGGTGGAACTCCTCCGCGGTCCCAACAGCGCGCTCTACGGATCGGATGCGCTCGCCGGCGTCGTCAGCCTGACCACCGCGCGAGGAAGCACGCCGCTGCCTCTGTTTACGTATCTGGCGGAGGGCGGCAACTTCGGCACGTATCACCAGGAAGGCTCAATCGGCGGGCAGCACAAACAATTCGATTACTTCTCTGATTACTCGCGCTTCGATAGCGGCAACGCGCTGCCTGACAGCGAGTATCACAACGGCACGTTTTCCGGTAACTTTGGCTGGTCGTTTTCACCCACATCCAGCCTGCGCGCGACGGTTCACCACGACCAGGTGGCATCCGGACAGCCGGGCGCGATGCAACTGTATGGCCTTCCCGCCGCCGCCAGGCAAAACAATGAAGACGCCTATTTTGGCGTGACCTGGGAAGGACAGACCACCCCCAGGTGGGACAACCTGCTGCGCTACGGCGGCGTGCGGCTGCGGTCGGGTTACTTCGAATTCGCGCCCACTGGAATTCCTCAGTACCTTGATAGCGTCACCTACCTCGGCTGTAATCCGCAGACGGATCCCAATTGTGTAGTGGTGGGCTATCTCGGCGCTCCGGTCACGATCGGCGGAGCAAATGGGTTTGCCGCCGGCGGGCAGGCGCAGATTTACAATGACGGACCACCGTACCCGTACGCTTATCCAACCTCGACCGACGAGGATTTCGTCTACGCGCAATCGGATTATCGCTTCAATCCGCACCTTCTCGGGCTGGTCGCGTTCCGCTACTTGGATGAGCGCGGGTATGCTTCCGGCCCAACCACTTCCATCGAGCGCGGCAATTACAGCTACACGTTTGAATTGCAGGGCGACATTCGCAACCGTCTTTTCTATACGGTGGGCAGCGGTCTTGAAGACAACGGGCTCTTCGGAATAGCGGGCACTCCGCGCGCCTCGGTCGCCTTGAAAGTGGCAGCGGGCACCAAGCTGCGAGCCAGCTTTGGCAAGGGCATCAAAGAGCCGGCGCTTTACGATCAGATCGAGTCGCTTTATGGAACGCTGGAGAGCCTGGGAGAAAGCCAGATCATCACTCAGTACCACATCGCTCCCATCGGGCCTGAGGACTCGAGAAGCTACGACGGGGGAATTGATCAGGTTCTCTTCAGCGGCCGCAGCCGCATGAGTTTGTCGCTTTTTCACAACGAGTTCACGAATGGAGTCGAATATGTTCCGCCGCAAGCGTTACCGATTCTCGACCCTTCCATTA